>DASXTD010000121.1:0-4134 GCA_036505655.1 Chloroflexota bacterium | reverse complement strand
TCCAGATCGGGGCGACGTCGTCTGGGTCAGCTTCAGCCCACAGGCGGGCCACGAGCAGGCCAGCCACCCACCCGCGGTCGTGCTCTCCCCCGCCGCGTACAACGGCAGAGTCGGTCTGGCACTCATTTGCCCGGTGACGAGTGAGGCGAAGGGCTACCCGTTCGAGGTGCCCCTGCCCCCGGAAGCCGGAGTCAGGGGCGTGGTGCTTGCCGACCAGGTGAGGAGCCTGGACTGGCGTGCGCGTCGCGCTCAGCCAGCCGGGCGCCTCACGCCCGAGGCGCTAGATGAGGTCCTCGCCAAGCTCGCGACCATCCTCTGAAGGGTCCTGCACTGATCTTAGCTACCACGGTTGGCTCGACAGTCGACAGGGGTCTCTTCCTGGAGCGGACGGGTCGGTCACCAAGGTCGCTCCAATTCAGCACACCGAGCAGAAGGGAGGACGGCTCGGTCGTTTTGGTACGGCGTGGGCTCCACCGACCGGCGCGAATGGAGTCGCGTACTTTTCACGCACGCTTTCCGGCTCTTCCTGGAGTAGCTCATCGATGAAACCGGACATATCCAAGTCACGCAGGTAGCGCAGTCCCACAGCGCGGACGGGTTCGCCGCCCGCGAATCCTCGTAGCGCATGCAGATCAGTGCGTACGCGCTCAGAATGCCTTCCATCGACGGGTACGGCTTGATGGGCGGGCGTGTGATCGCCTCCACCTTGACTATGATTCTGAGTGGCGCGCTACTTCCACTCCCAGACCTGCCCCTTCGTGTCGCCGGTGGCGCTCTGCTCGTATTCGAAGACGCCAACCATGCTGCTGAGCTTTGACCAAGCCGGGTGACCCGACTGATAGTAGATGGCGCCTCGGAAGCTTATGGAGCCGTCTTGCTTGAACCGACCGACCCCGCCGCCCCGCCAGCTGGCCATCTCGCCCCCCTTGCCCATGAGGACGCCCTGGCCTTCGCCATAAACAGTGCCATCCGCTTGCACGGTGGACACATAGGTGCCCATCTCGGTTGCCTCAGTCCCCAGGACCTTATCCATTTGCGTGAAGGAAACCTCTACTCGAGGACCGCTTCCTTCCGAGGGCAGGACCCGGGTCCCGCTGACTTTTCCAGTAGCGTCGACAATCTTGTCTCCTAACAAGGTTCACCTCTTCCTAAATCACACCTCAGGGTGCGTTTCACCAGCATCGTACTCTGGACCGGTACCGTGCGGCCCAGCGTCAGATCGTAGCGCTGTGCCTGAACACGTGCGCTCCGCCGACCGGCGCGAACGGCGTCGCATACTTTTCGCGCACGCTCTCGGGCTCCTCCTGCAACAACTCGTCGATGAAGCCGGACATGTCCAGGTCGCGCAGATAATGCATGTCCCAGAGGGCCGCCGGACTTGCGTCCCGGGAGTCCTCGTAGCGCATGCAGCTGAGCTCGAAAGCGTTCATGATGCCTTCCATCGACGGGTACGGCTTGATCGGTGAGCGCGTGATGGCCTCCACCCGACCGTGGTTCTGGGTATAGGGCCGGGTGTCCTGGACGTCGAGATATTTTTGCGTCTGCTCCGGGTTCATGCGGGCGTAATGGATGGTCTCCACCATGGCACGGATCAACCGATCGGCAATACCAGGCTTCTTGTTGAGCGTCTCGTAGCTGGTAGTGATCGTCGGGCCGTTCACCATCGGCTGGTAGGGCAGGTCCAGCGCGTGGAGCCCTGATGCGGCCAGATCCGCGGCACTCAATCGGCGCGAGAACGCCACGTCTGCCTTACCGGTCTTGACCGCATCGATCAGAGCGTCCCCCGTCCCGGGCTGTCCGCCGTCACCCATTTCGAGCCACGTGGCTTCGCCCTCGGCGTATCCCGCGCGAAGGACATCGATGATGTGATTGAGCCGCTCGTGGTTGGCAATGCCCTTGTCGCCGACCAGATTGGTATCCGCGATGCGCAGGCCCTTGGCTTTAAAGTCAGCCAGTGAGGTTGCCGGCTCGCGGGTGATCACGCGGTCGTGGACGCCATTGCTGGGCGAGGCGATGCAGACGATCGGTTTGCCTTTGGCAATCCACATGTACGGCGTAATGTGGTTCCCGCAGATCATGTCGATGGCGCCGGAAAACAAATTGGCCTCGGCCTCGCGGGGATCATCGGTGCCTTCCAGATACTTGAGCGAGAGGTTCAGCTTGGCGAGAATCCCGGCCTTGTCCGCCACCTCCCAGAACTCCGAGTGCCCCGCTCGGTACATGGCTCGGAGCTCATACGGTGGGTTGTCTTGCATAGCGTTCTCCTCTTCTGCTTCTGAATTAGTCAGCTTTAGCAGAGCCCCAACCCCCGGGCTCGGAATATGACCCGACCGGGTCTGGCGCCGATTCTAGCAGTATGCCCGGCTTATTTGAGCGGGATGGCCGGGAGGCGCCTGAGGGTTCGGTTGGCTGGGTCGATTGTTATCCCAACAGATTCGAGGGCGGTGACGCCGAGAATCGGTTCGACACCATCCGGACCGAAGATCACCCGGCCAGCCGTGACCTCACCCATGAATTCAATCTGCGCGAGCCCGAACTCGTACTCCTGGGCAGTGCCGTCGGCCAGCTCGTAAGCGGCCCGTCCCACCGGAACAATACCGATGCGCGTCAACTCTCGCCCGGGTGCCATGGAGTTCGGCGCACCTGTATCCACTAGGAAGTCGGCCTCGTAACCAGCCGTGTTCCCTGGCGGACGAAGCGCAACAGTGACGTGGATGAGCCCCATTCGCCTATTGTTTCGCGCGGCCGCTGGGGCCCGAGGCTTTGAGGGCGGCGACCTGCTTTTGGTGCAGCTCCCAGGCGATGTCGATGATCATGTCCTCCTGGCCACCCACGGTCTTGCGCCGCCCGCACTCCAGCAGGATGTCGCGTACGTCCACGCCATACCTGTCCGCCGCGCGATAAGCGTGAAGCAAGAAGCTGGAATAGACACCAGCGTAGCCGAGCGTTAGACCGGCCCGGTCGATGATCTGGGGACGAAGCATGATGGGGCGCACGACGTCCTCAGCCACGTCCATGATCTCGAACACGTCGATTCCAGTGTCGATGCCCAGCTTGTCCAGCGTCGCCACCAGGACCTCGGTCTGGGTGTTGCCAGCGCCGGCGCCCATCCCGCAGGTGCAGCCATCCACTGTGGATGCGCCCTCTTCGATCGCCGCCAGCGTGTTGGCTACGGCGCAGCTCAGGTTGTTGTGCGCGTGGATCCCAATGTCGATGTTGATAGCCTGACGGAGCGCCGAAATGCGCGCCCGATAGTCATAAGGGGTCATCGCGCCGGCTGAATCCGTCACATACACGCAGTTCGCACCGTAGCTTTCCATCTTGCGGCCCTGCTCACATAGCTCTGCAGGCGAGACCATATGCGCCATCATCAGGAAGCCGATGGCCTCCATCCCGTGGTCGCGGGCGTACCGGATATGCTGCTCGCAGATGTCGGCCTCGGTGACGTGCGTGCAGATGCGGGCGATGCTCGCGCCGTAATGGATCGCCACCTCCAGGTCCTCGATAGTGCCGATGCCCGGAATGAGCAGGACCGCCAGCTGAGCGTTGGGCATTGCCGCGCGCGCTGCAGCCAGGAGGTTCTCCTGTTTCTCTTTCGCGAACCCATATTGAATGGAAGACCCGCCCAGGCCATCCCCGTGCGTGACCTCCACCACCCGAACCCCAGCTCGATCCAGCCCCGCCGCCACGTTGCTGACTTCCTCAACCGTGAACTGATGCGCCTTGGCATGGCTTCCGTCGCGGAGGGTCGAATCCATGAGCCGTACTCGTCGCTTCTCAGCCACGAGACGCGCCCTCACCCGTCCTTGGCCCGTCGGGCCGGCGGCCGGCCTCTCCCAGAGGGAGAGGCGAAGAGGCGGCGGCCTTCAGTTTGGGCAATTGAAGAGCGATCTCTTCTCCCACTCGCACTGCCGCCGAGGTCATGATGTCCAGGTTACCGGCGTAGACGGGCAAGAAGTCCCCTGCCCCTTCGACCTCGACGAACACGGTCACTTTCCCATCATCATCGAACAGCGGCTCGCTTCGAATGCGATACCCGGGCACGTACTCCTGGATCGCTTCGACCGTATCAGCCAGCGAGCGTGCCACGGCCTCCTGGTCGGCTCCTGGGGCCATCACGTAGACCGTATCGCG
>DASXTD010000120.1:0-2330 GCA_036505655.1 Chloroflexota bacterium | reverse complement strand
GAGGGTGGTCTTGCCAATGCCGGGTACATCCTCGATCAGGACGTGCCCGCCGCAAAGCAGCGCGACGGTTAACAGCTCGCTAACGTCGCTCTTGCCGATGATGACTCGGCCGAGTTGATCGTTGAGGCGCGCGCCGAACTGGGCAACGGCAGGAATGCGTTCGTTATGGTCCATGGAGGCTAATGGTACACGCGAAGGTGACAGAGACGCGGACTCACCCGTCCTTTGGAGCTGGGGGGACACCCCCAGGCCCCCGGGGCGCTGCGGCGCTTCGGCCGGCCTCTCCAGAGGGAGAGGCAAACGGGGACGCTAGTTCATGCGGGCGGGGTCGAGCATATTGAAGCCAGCGACGCCGAGGAGGGGAACGAAGCGCACATTCCCGAGCGAGCGGCAATCGAGATGGCCCGGGGAGCGCCGAAAGAGCAGCAGCCGTTGCTCTTGCAGCGTGCCAATTGGCGCGACGAGACGTCCGCCATTTTCGCGTAGCTGCTCCCAATGGCGAGGGGAGATAGACGGGGTGGCAGCAGTGAGGGCGATAGCATCGTACGGGCCGAGCGCAGGCCAACCTTTGCTGCCATCGCCGACCACGCAGCGGATGTTGGAATAGCCGAGATCGCGCAGACGAGACTCGGCGGTGCCGGCAAGCTCGGGCCTCAGCTCCACAGTGACGACATCGTGCGCGAGCTGCGCCAGGACGGCGGCGCCGTAGCCGGAGCCGGTGCCCACTTCGAGCACATGATCGTGCTCTGTCAGGTCCAGAGCCTGGGCCATGCGGGCAACCACGTACGGCTGGGAGATGGTCTGGTCGCTCCCGATCGGAAGGGCGATATTCTCGTAGGCGCGATGCTGCAGCTGGCGAGGCACGAAACGCTCGCGAGGCACACGCCACAGTGCATCGAGCACGCGCTGGTCGGTCACGCCCTCGTTGCGCAGCTGCAACAAGAGGCGTTCTTTGGCCGAAAGAAGTGAGGAGTGAATCGCAAGACCTCCTATGTGGCATTCTAGATCAGGAAGACCCAGCACCCACCCGTCTCAAATGGGGGCTCCGCCCCCAAACCCCCGGGGACGCGCGTGAGTGTTGGGGTTGGCCCTGCACCCTGCGGGCGGGAGGAATAGGTGCATCTGAGTATGAACCAGTCGTTTCGGGCGTTTGCGATTACCTTGGGGCTGCTAGTCGCACTGAGCCTCGAGGTGGCGGCGGCCGGGGAAGTTACCATCGACGGACCCGATGGGAACATCCCGACGGTTTCGGCCACGGCGCAGGCGGCGGTGGATATGGCGACCGCGGACCTAGCGGAGCGGCTGGGAGTGGACCCGTCGATCATCGCCGTGGTGGGCGTTGAGGGGCAGACCTGGTCCGATGCGAGCCTGGGCTGTCCCGAGCCGGATCGCCTGTATGCCCAGGTACTCGTAGAGGGTTTCCGCATCTTGTTGAGCGTGGGAGACGACAGGTACGAGTACCATTCCGGTCCGGGACGGGTGGTGCTATGCGGGTTTGACGGCCGAGACTACACTTTCCCCGCAGCGCTGACCCCCGAGACGTTCGCTCCTCCGCTGCATAAGAGCCCGGCTTGAAGATCGGTTGGAGTGGACCCAGGGCGGATCTGTTTGCTGATCCGGCGGCGGCTCGGCGCGAGGTGGTGCGGCGGGCTAGGGAACTGCTGGATTGTGGGGACGTCGACAGCTTCGTGACGGGCGGACAACGCGGAGTCGACCAGTGGGCGGCGACCGTGGCGCAGGGACGAAGACTCCAGTCTGAGATTGTGCTCCCGTGCCCGATCACCAGGTTCACCGAGGGTTGGGCGGCCGAGGATCAGTCGGAGCTAGAACAGTTGGTAGGCTCGGCTTCGCAGGTCGAGGTCGTGGATCCGGACAGCCTGCGAGGGGCACTCGCTTACGATCAGCGCAATGAGCGCATTGTGGCGCAGTCGCAAAAGTTGGTAGTGATCTGGACGGGAGTGCGACGCGGTGGCACCTTCTATACACTGTGCGCTGCTCGCGCGGCGGAGATTGATGTGGAGGAAGTGGTGCTTCCCGGGGTGACCGATACGGTGCTGACCGGACGGGGAATTTAGAGGAAGAGAGTTCACCCCCACCCTAACCCTCCCCCGTCCGAGGGGGAGGGGATCAATAGAGAAGCCCACCCCTGACAGGTCAGAGGGGAGGGAATCACAAAAGGCCGCTTGGGGGGGCACGAGGGCTTGGTATACTCAGGATTGCGTTGGTGGCCTTTTGTGGCGCGGGCGCGGGGAACTGGAGGGAACATGATCACGATTTCGGATGTCGCCGTGGAGCGCGTGAAGAAGCTTTTCGAGGAGCAGGGCCGAGAC
>DASXTD010000119.1:0-7928 GCA_036505655.1 Chloroflexota bacterium | reverse complement strand
GCTGACCACCCGGTGTTGCGCTGCGACGAGCTCGCCGAGGGCACCAGCTACTACGTCGTCCTCACCGCTCCCAACGGCCTGTATCGGTACGAGCTCAATGACATCGTTCGAGTGACTGGCCTCTTTGAGAGGACGCCGATCATCGAATTCGTCCGCAAGGGCCGCGACATGACGAGCATCGGGGGTGAGAAGCTACATGTCTCGCAGCTTGTGGCCGCGATGGAAGCCGCACAGCAGAGGGCGCAGGTAGCTGTCCACGCCTACTGCGCGGTGGCCTCGGCTCCCCACAACCGCTACGAGTTTCTTGTAGAGCTCGAGAGCAACGAGCACGAGGCGGGGGCGGTCGACGGGCTATTGGGCGCCATCGATCACTGCTTGGGTGAGCTCAACATCGAGTACGCGCAGAAGCGAGACTCGCGCCGCCTGGGCGATCCGTGCCTCCATCTGATGCAGCCTGGTTGGTCCGAGCACGCGCTTCACCGCCGGCTAGCAGCGGGGGGCCGCGACACGCAGTTCAAACCGACGTTGCTCAGGGACCACTTCGAGCCCGACGACCAAGATCAGATTAGACAAACCCTAGAGTTGCCGCCGCCTTTTACCGGGGATGGCTAGCCGCCACACGGTGATACGCGCCGACCGACAATACAAACGTTGCTAGCACGTAGTGGAAGAAAACCGGGAGATGCACAAGGTGTTCGGCAGGGCTCGGGGCCAGGTAGAGCACATAGCGCGTGGTGTTGAAGCCAAGATAGATTACCCCAAAGACGAGGAGCGCTGTCCCCAGAGTAGGTTTGCGGCGGACGAAGAAACCGCGACCCTGTGTGAAATCGAGGCAGACTTTCGCCAGCACGGCTATCAAGAGTAGCTGCCCGGGCACCAGCAGCTGGTATGGGACCACCCCGGAATGCCAAGCGGCCATGGGCGGCAGGAAAGTCGCGAGGCTGTTTGCTACCAGCAACTGGGCCGTCACTCGAAACACGAATAGGCCGAGCAGCAGCCACAGGAGCCACGGCAACCAAGCAGGACGAGGCTCAGTTACCTCCAAGTGACGGAAGCCCAAGGCCGGGTCGTGTCAGTCTTAGACGCCGAGGGCCTCGCGGACGCGGTCCAGGATACCCTTGCCGGAGCTTTGCTCGCTCTTCTTGAAGCTTTCGTTGAGCTGCTCGAGCAAGTCGCGCTGGTCGGCATTCAACTCGGTAGGGACAACTACCAGGAAACGCACCTGGAGATCGCCGCGGCGGCTGTCGCGCAGGTGCGGAACTCCCTGGCCTTTGATGCGCATGACCTTGCCGAACTGCGTGCCCGCGGGCACCTTGAGCTGCACTGAGCCTTCCATGGTCGGAATCTCGAGCTCTTCACCCAGCGCCGCTTGGGCCACGGTGATGGGCACGTCGAGCTGAAGGTCATATCCATTCCGGCGGAAATAGTCGTGGGGGCGGACCCGCACGTTGACATAGAGGTCGCCGGGCGTTCCCCCGCCCTGGCGATGATCCGGCGGATCCCCGTGTCCGGCGAGACGAACGCGGGTCGCATCGTCGATGCCGGCGGGAATGTCGAGCTCAATGTCCTTGGCCACGGCAACGTAGCCTTCTCCCCGACAGCCCGAGCATGGCGTGGTGATGATTCGACCCTGGCCGCCGCACTGGTCGCAGATGCTGACATTTACGAACGATCCAAAGATCGAGTCGTGTGAGCGACGGAGCTCGCCGCTGCCGTTACAGCGAGGGCACACGGCCGGCTCGCTGCCCGGCTCCAAGCCCGAGCCGCTGCACATCTGGCAGGTCTCGTGCTTATCAAGCTTTATCGTCTGCTTCGTGCCGAAGACGGCTTCTTCGAAGGCGATCGCGATCTCAACCTGGATATCCGAGCCGCGGTTCGCACGCGGGCGACGCCCCCGGCCCGCGCCGCCGCCAAAGAAGCTGTCGAAGATGTCGTCGATGCCGAACCCGAAGGGATCGAAGCCACCCCCGAAATTCGGATCGATACCCGCCTGGCCGAAGCGATCGTAGGCGCGTCGCTTCTCCGGATCGCGAAGCACCTCGTAGGCTTCGTTGATCTCTTTGAAGCGGTCGTGCGCCTCGTCGGTCTTATTGCGGTCCGGGTGGTAGTCCAGGGCCAGCTTGCGGAAGGCCTTGCGGATGTCATCAGCCGAGGCCGTGCGGGCGATGCCCAGGACTTCGTAGTAGTCGCGTTTGACGGTTGCCATATGGCGCCTAGTATCTCATGACAGTGAAATAGATGCTTATGTTACGCCCTCACCCCAGCCCTCTCCCAGTCGGAGAGAGCGTCACTAAACCTCGCGGAACTCGCCTTCGACCGTTCCCTCATCGGGGCCGCTTTTGGGAGCTGCACCACCGGTTGGGCCCTGACCACCGGCGTCACCATAGACCTGGGACCCCAGCTTCTGCAGGGCCTCGTTCAGCTCATCGACGAGTACCTTCATGCGGCCCACGTCGTTAGCAGTAATCGCAGTGCGCAATTCCTCGATCTTGCCATGCACCTCTTCTTTGAGGTCGGCAGGCAGCCGCTCATCATTCTCTTTCAGAACCTTTTCAGCCGAATAAGCAAGCGCATCGGCGGTGTTGTGCAGCTCGATCTCTTCGCGGCGACGGCGATCTTCCTCGGCGTGCGCCTCCGCCTCCGTAGTCATCTTCTGGATCTCTTCTTCGGTGAGACCACTGGACGCGGTGATGGTGATGCGCTGCTCCCGTCCGGTGCCCTTGTCCTTCGCCGAGACGGATAGGATGCCGTTCGCGTCGATGTCGAACGTGACCTCGACCTGCGGCGCACCTCGAGGCGCTGGAATGATCCCGTCCAGCACGAAGCGACCAATGCTCTTGTTATCTGTCGACATGGGCCGCTCGCCCTGGAGCACGTGGATCTCCACGGAGGTCTGGCCGTCGGTGGCGGTGCTGAACACCTGGCTTTTTGAGGTTGGAATCGTACTGTTGCGCGGGATCAGTGGCGTCATCACGCCACCCAGGGTCTCGATGCCAAGGGTAAGCGGAGTGACGTCGAGGAGCAGAACGTTCTTGACCTCGCCCTGCAGCACGCCCGCCTGGATGGCGGCACCGATGGCGACCACTTCGTCCGGGTTCACGCCCTTATGCGGCTCGCGGCCAAAGTACTTCTTGACGGCCTCCTGAACGGCCGGCATGCGGGTCTGGCCGCCGACCAGGATGACCTCATCGATCTGATTCGGCTGAAGCTCGGAATCAGCCAGCGCCTGCTTCAGAGGGCCAGTGGTCCGATCCACCAGGTCGCTGGTCAGCTGCTCCAGCTTGGAACGCGACAGGTTCATGACGAGGTGCTTGGGCCCGGAGGCATCAGCGGTCACGAAGGGCAGGTTGATCTCCGCCTGCATCACGGATGAAAGCTCGACCTTGGCCTTTTCCGCGGCTTCCTTCAGCCGCTGGAGCGCCATGCGGTCATTGCGGAGATCGATGCCCTGTTCTCGCTTGAACTCATCACAGATCCAATCGATGATCCGCTGATCGAAGTCATCCCCACCCAGGTGCGTGTCCCCGTTGGTGGCGACCACCTCGAAGACGCCTTCACCCAGGCGCAGGACCGAGATGTCGAACGTTCCCCCGCCCAGGTCGTAAACGGCGATCGCCTGGTCTTTGGCCTTATCCAACCCATAGGCCAGAGCGGCTGCTGTAGGCTCGTTAATGATGCGCAGGACTTCGAGCCCGGCGATGTTTCCGGCGTCCTTGGTGGCCTGGCGCTGCGCATCGTTGAAATAAGCGGGGACCGTGATCACCGCCTGGGTAACGGTTTCGCCCAGGTAGCTCTCCGCGTCGCGCTTGAGCTTCCCGAGGATCATGGCCGAGATCTCCTGGGGAGACATTGGCTTACCACCCAGATTCACCCGTACGTCGCCGTTCGCGGCCCCCTCGATGGGATAGGGCACCACCTTCTTGTCTTTCTCTACGTGAGGATCAGTGACCTTGCGCCCCATGAAGCGCTTGATCGAGAACACCGTGTTCTCGGGGTTGGTGATGGACTGGCGCTTGGCGACCTGACCCACCATCCGCTCGTTCGTCTTGGGATTGACCGCGACCACCGAGGGGGTCAAGCGGCTGCCCTCGGCGTTGGTGATAACGGTGGGCTCGCCACCTTCCATTACAGCAACGACTGAGTTCGTAGTCCCCAGGTCTATTCCGATAACTTTTGCCATGCTTTGATTACTCCGTATGTGACGGAGATGGGGCCGCCTTGCCGACCTTTACCAGGGTTGGCCGCAAAACGCGATCGTGGAAACGATAGCCTTTCTGCAGCTCTCCGGTGACAGTCGTGGCTTCTCCCGGTTCTCCTTCTCGTATTACTGCCTCGTGCTCGAAGGGATCGAATTCTTTGCCCAGGGCCTCGATAGGCTTGAGTCCATGCATCTCGAGGATCGCATTCAGCTTGCGATCGATGATGAGGATGCCCTCCACCCAGGTGAGCCCTCGCAATTCGGCTGGCAGACCGCCCATGGCGCGCTCCAGATCGTCCAAGACCGGCAGAAGCTCGCGCAAGAGGCCGGCTTCGGCCATCTTGATGAGCTCCGCCCGCTCCTGCTCGGAACGGCGGCGGTAGTTCGCGAAGTCGGCCTGGCTGCGCTGCCAGGCCGCGAATTGCTCGTCTTTTTCTGCCTTCAGTACCTCGAGCAACGCCTTCAGGTAATCGGGTGAGTCTTCGCGCGGCCCTAATTCTGCCGCGTTCTCCGGGGTCTCGGCCGCGGACTCGGGTTCGGAACCTGTCGGCCCGACCGAGTCGGGCTGCCATTGCCGTCCCAACCCGGGTATTGGGCCATGAGCCCGACGCTCGCTCTCTTCTTCACTGCTCACGATAGAAAAGTCTCCTCTAACAACCGATCCAGCATGTCGGCTACGTATTCCACCATCGGCACGGCCCGCCAATACTGCAGCCGCCGGGGCCCGATGATTCCCACAGCCCCCATCAACTGGCCGGGCCGACCGTAACTGCACAGGATCGCGCTGCACTCACGGAGCGCCTCTAATGGCTGCTCCTGCCCAATAGACACCAGTACGCCTTTCGCCTGGAAGGCAGCATGGACCAGATCGTCCAGCGATCCTCGGCGCTCCAAAATCTCGAACACAGGCTGGAGCCGCTCCGGACTCCCGAACTCCGGCTGAGCCGCGATATGGCTCAAACCTTCTACCTGCCAGCCCTGGCGCTGGTCTTCCTCCTCCAGCACCTGGACCAACGCTTCGATGATTGCCACCTCAGACGGCTCCCAGGGCACCGCCCGAATCTCGATCGCGGAACGATCGACGACGCGCTCGTTCCAGCGCGCGGCCACGCTCGGCAGCGCATCGGGGGAGAGCTCTTCTCCAAGACGGACAAGCTGCTCTCGTACACCGCCCGAGTGCAGAATCACCACCAATAAGGCCTTCCCGGTCGCGACCGGCACCAGGTCCAGACGCATCAGTCGGCTGTTTTTCTCTAGTGGTGGGACGACCACCACCGGCATCTGCATATACGAGGACAGCACCGCGGAAGCCAGCCGGCTCCACTCACTCACGTGCGGCTCGACCTGGTGGAACTGGTGCAGGATGGTCCGCTCTTCCGACTGCGACAAGCGCACATCGTTCATCAGGTACTCGACGTAGTGTCGATAGCCCACGTCAGACGGCACCCGCCCCGCCGAGGAATGGGGATGATCGAGCAGCCCGGCGTCCTGGAGGGCCGCCATGTCATTGCGCACGGTGGCCGAAGAGACCTTCGGCTCGTACTTGCGCACCACGACCTCGGAAGAGACCGGCTGCGCGGACACAACATACTCTTCGATGACGTGCTTCAAGATTCGGTTTTGACGTCGGGAAATACTGCTGTTTTCCATATTTTCGGGCACCACGGCTGCTGTTTAGCAGTCGGATGCTGAGACTGCTAACCGGATCCTTTTTGAAGAATAGCAGGCTCACGAAGGGCAGGCAAGCCCCCAAATCGCTGATAGAAGCGGGAAAGCAAAGTGCTGCCTGGGAGCCCAGGGTCCTCAGCTATACTTTTTCCGCACCCCTTTTTATGTCTGGCATGTCCTTTGGGAGGCGCTGAGAAACATATGAGCGGAGCGGCCTCGGGACCCAACATCCGCATCTGGCTCAGGTGAGGTCGGTCAAATGGAAATAGGAAACGTCCGCCCGGTCAATATCGAAGACGAGATGAGGAGCTCGTACCTCGATTACGCCATGAGCGTGATCGTTGCCCGAGCGCTCCCCGACGTCCGCGACGGCCTCAAGCCCTCTCAGCGGCGCGTACTGGTCGCGATGCACGACCTCAACCTGGCCCCGAACCGCGGTTATGTGAAGTGCGCCAAGATCGCCGGTGACACTTCGGGTAACTACCATCCCCACGGCGAGGCGGTCGTCTACCCCACGCTGGTCCGCATGGCGCAGACATTCAACATGCGCTATCCACTGGTAGATGGCCAGGGCAACTTCGGGTCCGTTGATGGTGACCCGCCCGCCGCCATGCGTTACACGGAGGCGCGCCTTACCGCCCTTGCCCTGGAAATGTTGGCAGATCTGGATCGCGATACGGTCGATTGGCAACCCAACTACGACGGTCGGCTCCAGGAGCCGATGGTTCTCCCCAGCCGCTTCCCCAACCTGTTGTGCAATGGATCGGCCGGCATCGCGGTGGGTATGGCCACCAACGTCCCGCCCCACAACCTAGGTGAGATCGTAGATGCCCTGGTTACCGTGATCGACCACCCCGAGGTCACCATCGAGGAGTTGATCCACATCGTGCCCGGCCCTGACTTCCCGACTGGGGGAGTCATCATCGGGCATGAGGACGTGCGTACCGCCTACGCCACGGGCCGCGGGCGGGCCATCGTTCGGGCCAAGGCCAGTGTGGAGGAGACCCGCGCCGGACGCTGGCAAATTGTCGTGACCGAGCTGCCGTATCAGGTGAACAAGGCGACCCTGCAGGAGCGTATCGCCGACCTGGTCCGTGATCACAAGATCGAGGGGATCTCCGATCTGCGGGACGAGTCCGACCGCCAGGGCATGCGCCTGGTGATAGAGCTCAAGCGTGATGCCAAGCCACCGGTCGTGCTCAACTCTCTCTACAAGCACACCGCGATGCAAACCACCTTCGGCTTCAACATGCTGGCGCTGGTTGACAGCGCCCCCCAGGTGCTCAACCTCAAGCGCATGTTGAGCCTGTTCCTGGAACATCGGCAGACCGTTCTCACCCGACGCACCGCGTTCGACCTCAAGAAGGCCCAGGAGCGCGCCCACGTCCTGGAAGGCTTGAAGATCGCGCTCGATCACGTCGACGCGGTGGTGCGCACCATTCGACAGAGCACATCCGCCGAGCAGGCCATGGAGGCCTTGAAGACCCGCTACAAGCTGACGGACATCCAGGCCAAAGCCATCCTGGACATGCAGCTGCGCCGGCTGGCGGCGCTGGAACGCGGAGAGGTCCTGAACGAGCTGGCCGAGCTGCAGAAGACGATTGCCAATCTTCAAGATTTGCTGGCCAATCCGCCCAAGGTTCTCGCCCTGGTCCGCGACGAGCTGCTCGAGCTGAAGAAGAAGTTCGGCGATCCGCGCCGCACGTTCATCTCCCACGAAAGCGCCGACATCAGCCTCGAAGACATGATCCCGAACGTGGAGACCATGGTGACCATCAGCGCACGCGGCTATGCCAAGAGGGTGCCGCCGAGCACCTACCGCGCCCAACGGCGGGGCGGCAGGGGAATTCGCGGCATGATGCTGCGCGAGGCGGATGCGCTTCGGCACCTGGTAGTGGCGCACGCGCACGACGACATCCTGTTCTTTACGGATCGCGGACGCGTCTATCAGCTCAAGACCCACCAGATCCCGGAGGCGGATCGCACCGCGCGCGGCGTGCCCGTCATCAACCTGATCAGCCTGGAGCCCCAGGAGCGCGTCACCGCCGTGCTCAGCTTCCCG
>DASXTD010000118.1:0-4228 GCA_036505655.1 Chloroflexota bacterium | reverse complement strand
AGATAGGGACGGCCCTTTGCCTGCTCGTCGTGGAGATCAAGCTGCGCGTTGAACATACGGAGGTAATGGTCGGTGGCCCCGCGGGGGTCGACCGGTGACTGGGTGGAGATGAAGTTGGGTTCCATACTAATGGAGATGGTGAGTACTTTTTCCGGGCCAGGTGCGCTGGCCTGGCTGGATGGGGCGGCAGTATTCGCGGGTCCGGCCTGGGTGCACCCCGCGGCCAGAACCACCGCCATCAGGAAAGCAAAACGAAATGCCTGCATGGGTTCCTCCCCCGAAGCCGCTCAGCGATTCAAAGCTGCTGGAACTCGACCAGCCCCATCTGGCGAGGAGGCTGGGGCATCAGGGTCCAGCTTGGCCAGACGCGGCGCCACGTGCTCCATGAACAGACGCAGACCGCGGTAGCGCTGAGCGCGGGTACCGCTATCCCTCCAACCGGACATGAGGAGCAGCACGCCGAAGCCACCCACGTCGCCGTACATGGTCTTGATGCCCTGGTAAACCGTCTCCGGGTCGCCAATGAAAATGGATCCGGAATCCGCCATCACTTCCAGCGTGACATCGTCAACACTGCCTCCCGCGGGCACTAGCCGCCGGAACTGCCACGGGAAGATCATCTTGCGGCGCTGCATGTGGGGTTCCCACTCCTGCACCTCTGCCCAGGCCTTTTTCGTCGTCTCGGCCACGTGCACGAAGCGCGGCATCCGAATGCTGGAGCGTCGCGTCTCAACTCCGGCTTCCTTTCCGGCGTCCATGAAGATCTGGCCCATATCCGCCAGGCCAGACGGCGGATCGAAAAAGCTGATCAGCGGGCTCAACCCGTGAGTGGCCGCGTACTGGAGGGTCGAATCGGACCGACTGCAGGCTAGCGCCACCGGGGGATGCGGCTGCTGCAGTGGCAGAGGGTTGATCTTTATGTTCTTGAGTTGGTAGTAGCGTCCGTCGTAGTCGAACGCCTCTTGCTCGGTCCAGCAGCGCAGGATCACGTCGATTTCTTCCAGCATCCGCTCGTGACGCTCGCTCGCTTGGCCGATGTTCAAGTTCGCCGCGATGTCGTTCCGCTCGTCGCCACCGGCGCCGAACCCGGCGATGTACCGCCCTCCGGACAGATGGTCGCAGACGACGGCCTCGGTCGCGACCTGGACGGGATGGAAGAGCGGGAGGGCCCGAATGCCGGGGCCCTAGCGAATCTGCTTGGTCAGCCCGGCTGCCTTGGCGATGAAGAGGTCCACTAAGGGCAGCATGCGCGAACTAGTGGGACCCCAGCGGTAGGGTCCGAAATGCTCGGTGACCAAAGCTTCCGAGAAGCCGAGGCGGTCGGCCTCTACGACTTCGCGGAGGTCTTCTTCCCAAGCGTCGCCAATTGGTCGATCGGGTCGCTCATCAAGTGAGAGCAGGCCGAACTGCATCGCCGCACCTCCAAAGGTGGGCGCATTGTATCGCTGTGTATCAGTTGGGGAAAGGGGTCAAGTCCAGCCTTGCCATAACAATCCCTTATGTCGGCCGCAGCGCTTTCACGCGTTCCCAGTCGATCCACTGGTCATGGCCCGGGGTTTCCGGGAGGCGCACCTTGCCCGCTTCGATGCGCAACGGTTCGGTGGCGTACTCCTCCGGATACATAAGAAAGAAGCTGGCCTCGGATGGCAGGCTGTAGTGACGAGTCGGCAACGCGCTCTGGACCTGGAGCGCCGCCAGAGCCCCCAGCGACGCCCCGCTGGTAAACCCGACGTGCCCGCAACAATGTGCCGGAAGCGCTAGCTCTGCCATCCGCTGAGACTCGTCGTAGCTTGCAGGCAGACTCAGCGCCCGGGCGCCTCGATCGAGCCATAGCGCCGCCTCATCCGCGTTGGTACAGCCGCGATCCACCAGGATCGGAATCGGACTAGCCGCTTGCAATTCTTCAAAATTGTGGTTGGGCTTGAGGTTGCAGGGGTCCTCCGCGAAGGTCACACCCAACTGGCCGAGCTCTTTCACGTAGTCCAGGGCCTCATCCTCGGGGTAGCTACCATTCGCGTCGATCATGATCTCAACGTCCGGGCCGACGGCGGACCGGATCTCATTCAGCGCCGCGCGATCGATCTCACGGCTCTGGCCGGTCTTTACCTTAAGGGTGCCGAAGCCATGCCGATCCACCATGGTCCCGGCTTCCTCAGCCATGAGTGTCGGTGCCTGTCGAGTGACCGTCCAGGATACCGGGACCTCCGAGTCGCCGCCCCATATCTGCCAGAGTGGCTTCCCCAGAGCCTGGGCGCGGAGGTCCCAACAAGCAGCCTCTACCATGGAGCGCGCCGTGCGGTGCTCGCGGACCCTGCCAATGGCGCGAGCAACCGCACGCTCGTCCAGTAGGTCCACGTCCTGAATGAGCGGGACCAGCAATTCCTCCAGGATTACGCAGAGGACGCGCCAGTTCACGCTGCTCCAGAGGAGCTTAGCGTTCCCCTCGGCCACCCCAACCAGGCCATCGTCGGTGACCAGTCGGAGGAGGACGTAGTCCACGCCGTCTTCGTCCGCGCTCGGCCAGTGAATCTCTCTGGCATAACGCAAATGGACAGGGTGCGTGCTCCACTCCGCGAGCTTCATGCGATCCCCCTTTTGACGAGCGCCGGATTGTAGCCGCCTAGGTCGCTGCCGGAACCCTCATTTCGCGGCCCGAACCATAACGAAAAGCATCAGAATGAACGCCGCCCAGCCACTTGACCTGCTAGCCCCAGGCTGGGCAAAGATATAAAACAAGCGATCCACTTGAGGGTGGGGCGGCCGGGCGTGTTATCGCCCACGCGCCATCTGAAGCTACCGGGAGGTACGGCCCCGATGGGAGTCATCGATTCCGACACGCACATTGATGAAACGGAAGCGACCTGGGAGTACATGAGGGAGCATGAGCTCCAATTCAAGCCCAAGGCTGACCAGCCGGCCGTGATGGACCCCAACCTGCCGCCCACCCGTTATTGGATCATCGACGGCCACCGCCAACCGCGCTTCTTCCGCGACGACAATCGCTCGCACACGACCGAGGCAACGCGTACGCTCAGTGACCCCATGGCCCGCGTCAAGCACATGGACGAGCTGGGGACCGATGTGCAGGTCATCTATCCCACCACGTTCCTGGCCGGGATAACCGAGCACGCCGATGCTGAGGTGGCGATCAAGCACAGCTACAACCGTTGGCTGGCCGACCGTTGTGGCCAAACCAACGGCCGCATCCGCTGGGTCTGCTTGCCGCCGCTCGCGGACATCGACCAGGCCATCGAAGAGGTGAAATTCGCGGCCGCGAACGGGGCTTGTGGCGTGTTGAAGAAGGGGGACATCGAAGGGGGGCACTGGGTCGCCGAGGAGTATTTCTTCCCCCTCTACGAAGCTTGCGAGAAGCTGGGGCTGCCGATCTGCTTTCACCTCGGCTCGGGCTACCCGGACTTCACTTCGTCACGTCTTTTCGAGCACGTTCGCTATTACCGCCAGGGCATCACGCCCCTCAACGCGTTTCTGTCGTTGGTGCAGTTCGGGGTTCCGTACCGATTCCCCGGGCTGCGGTGGGGCTTCATCGAAGCGGGCGCTTCGTGGGTCCCGTACTCCGCATACACCGCGTTCCGCAGGGGCCGGCGGCTCGCGCGCCGAGTCAAGGAGGACTACACCTACGAAAAGCCCGAAGACATCGTGCGCCTGAACAACTTTTGGACCACCTGCCAGGTGGACGAAGAGCTCGGGTTCATCCTCAAGTACGCCGGCGAGGACCGGCTGCTGGTTGGATCGGACTACACGCACTCGGACGCGTCGCAGGAGTTTGGGTTTCCCGATAAGCTGCAAGCCCGAGCGGACGAAGGCGAAATTCCCCAGTCAGCAGTACAAAAGATCCTGCACGACAATGCCTGCACGTTTTACGGTCTCTAAGCAGTCAGGGCGCAAGCAAAGGAGAAGCCGTCAATGACCGTTAGCGTTTCACCCAACGGCAAGAACTCCTATCAGAGTGCATCCCCCTCCAACGAAGTCCTGGTAGGTACCGCGAGAGGCATCTACTCGTTCGCTCGGTCTGCCAGCGGAGCAGCCTGGCAGGAGACCGGGCGCTCGCTGGAAACCGACCACATTTCGTCAATTCTCATCGAGCCGACGAAGGGCATGATCTTCGCCGGAACCCATGAATCGGGCCTTTGGGCGAGCGAAGACGGCGGCAAGACCTGGGCGCGCAGCGATGACGGCATTCCGTACGAAAACTTCTACGGATTGAACT
>DASXTD010000117.1:0-1583 GCA_036505655.1 Chloroflexota bacterium | reverse complement strand
GAGATTGTTGACTTGGAAGACGTAGGTCGTGGACTGCGACCGCTCCAGGTCATCTCCGGGCTGATCTGGAAGCATGAACGACTTTCCGCTATTGGTGAACTCCAGGAAGATATTGGCGTCGGTGCTGGAGTTGACCCGCTTTCGTGGACACCCGATAGTTGGGGATCATGGTCCCCGGGAAGGGAGTCCACGTGCCACAGACTCGACCGCGCTACGCAGCAGAGTTCCGATCTGAAGCGGTACGCCTCGTCCGCGAGGGCGGGCGTACCCCCCAGCAACTCGCCCAGGACCTGGGCTGTAGCGGAGAGACGATCCGCAATTGGGTCAAGCAGGCTGACCGCGATGAGGGCCGTCGCAGCGACGGCCTGACCACCGTGGAGCGAGAGGAACTGCGCCACCTCCGGGCGGAGAACCGGGTGCTGCGGATGGAGCGGGACCTCTTAAAAAAAGCGGCGGCCTTCTTCGCCAAGGAGAGCGACCCGATCCGGTGAAGACGTTCCGCTTCATCACGACGGAGAAGGCCGCGTTTCCGATTGCCTTCATGTGCCGCCACCTGAGTGTCTCGAAGAGCGGCTACTACGCCTGGGCCCAGCGCGCGGTATCCGCCCGTGCGCGGGCCGATACCGCCTTGGAAGGACGCATCCGCGAGATCCACGCCAGCAGCCGTGGCACCTACGGCGCCCCCCGCATCCACGCCGAACTCGCCGAGGTTGATGACCTCCACTGCGGACGCAAGCGGGTGGCGCGCCTCATGCGGGCGGTCGGGCTCGTGGGCGTGTGCCGACGCCGCAAGGTTCGGACCACGCAGCGGGACGACGCCGCTCCCCTGTCTGATGACATGGTGCAGCGTGCCTTCACGGCCGATGCTCCCGATCAGCTCTGGGTGGCGGACATCACCTACCTGCCTACCTGGCATGGCTTCTTCTACCTCGCCGTCGTGCTCGACGCCTGTAGTCGGCGGGTGGTGGGCTGGGCAATGGCGGACCATCTCCGGACGGAGCTCGTCCTCAACGCCCTGGAGATGGCGCTCTGGAACCGACGTCCCGCCGCCGGGCTCATTCACCACTCGGACCACGGCTGCCAGTACACGAGCCTGGCCTTCGGCCGGCGCTGTCGGGAATCAGGGATCGCTCAGTCCATGGGCTCGGTCGGCGACTGCTACGACAACGCCATGGCGGAGAGCTTCAACGCGACCCTCGAGTGCGAGCTGATCGCCCGCAGCCGGTGGCGGAACCACAGTGAGGCCCGCATGGCCGTGTTCGACTTCATCGAAGGCTTCTACAATCCCCACCGACGCCACTCCGCTCTGGAATATCTCAGCCCCGCGGAGTATGAAAGGAGGTACCACCAGAGTCCTGCTGCCTAAGAATTACCCGTCCACGAAAGCGGGGCAGCCCCACTCCGTCATGTGCTCCAACCAGGTTTGGATCATCTCGGCTTCGCCGGTCTCGGTCAGCGACGAGCTTGTGAAGCACCGGCATTGCCATTGCCCGTCCTCGACATGGCCGCAACCGATCATGAAGATCAATGCCTTGCCGTCGCGCAAGGGCACCTGGTTGAAGTCATCACCAAGGTCCGTCACC
>DASXTD010000116.1:0-1727 GCA_036505655.1 Chloroflexota bacterium | reverse complement strand
GCGCGTGGGAGCCCCTGGTCCCTTACGTCGTCGGCGTGATCGAGCTGGCCGAGGGACCGCGGGTGATCACGAATATCGTCGAGATCCCACCAGAGAAAGTCGAGATCGGCATGGCGGTGGAAGTCTTCTTCCAGCCCATCTCGGACACTGTCAAGCTCCCGCTATTTCGTCCCCTGGGGCTAGGCCCGGGCGTCGCGAGGTGACACATTGGTAAGCGCAATCAGGGGAAAGTACGCCATCGTCGGGGTTGGTGAGTCTGACGTGGGGAAGCGCGGCAGCCGACCAGGAATGACCACGATCGGGCTGACCATGGAGGCGGCTACTCGCGCCATCGAGGATTCAGGCCTGCCCAGGAAAGAGATCGACGGGTTGCTGACGCGGGGCCCCCAGTACAACTACTCGGCGGTGCTGGCCGGACTCCTCGGCCTCCCGCCGCGCCACTACATCAACGATGTCGGGCTGAGCGGAGTCTGCTCGGTCTCCATGATCTTGAACGCGGTCGCCGCGCTCGAGGCCGGCTTCTGCGAAAATGTTATCTGCATGAACGGTGGCGGCGGCGATGATGGCGGCGGCGTGCGGGACGCCGGCCACACTCCCTGGGTGGATGACCTCGAAACCGCCTTCGGCCAGTTGGGCGCGCCCATCGGCTACTCGCTTCCCGCCCGCCGTCACATGTACGAGTACGGCACCACCAGCGAGCAGTTCGGCGCCATCGCGGTGGCCTGCCGGAAGCACGCCAGCCTTAATCCGAACGCCGCTTACCGCAATCCCATCACCATCGAAGACCACCAGAACTCGCGGATGATCGCGGAGCCCTTCCACCTGTTGGACTGCTGCCCGCCGACGATCGGCGCCGGCGCCATCATTATCACCTCGGTCGAGCGCGCGCGCGATCTGCCCAACAAGCCCATCTACATTCTGGGCATGGGGCACTGCAATACCCATTGCGACATCGCCTGGGCGCCGTCGATGACCACCGTCGCCATGCGCGACGCTTCCCGGCGGGCCTATGCGATGGCTGGCCTCAGCCCCCAGGACGTCGACTTCGCCAACGTCTACGACTGCTTCACCTATACGGCGCTGGTCACACTCGAAGACTACGGCTTCTGCAAAAAGGGCGAAGGCGGCGCCTTCGTCGAGGGTGGCCGCATCGAGATCGGCGGCGAGCTTCCCCTCAATACCGGCGGTGGCCTCCTCTCACAGGCGCACTCGAGCGGCTTCCTCCACATTACCGAGGCGGCCACTCAGCTGCGCGGCAATGCGGGGAAGCGCCAGGTAGCTGACGCCAAAATCGGAATCGTCAGCGGCCAGAGCGGCACCCTGGGCATCAATGCCTGCGCTCTCCTCGGCAATGATCCTGGTTAGCAGCACGCAGCCATCGCAGAGTCCTGCGATGGGTCTCATCGTTCTCAGGGGGCACGGGGGCTTCGCCCCCGACGTGTTTATTCCCCCTCCCCGCGGGGAGGGGGACAGGGGGAGGGGCCAATAATTGGAACAACAGGTCTGGTTTGAGGACGTCGAAGTGGGCGCGACGCTGCCCAAGCGCGAGTTTGGACCTCATACCCTGGTTGCTGGCGTCCGCTGGGCCGGCGTGCAGGAGAACCCCAGCCCCACCCACACCGACCGCGACTACGTGCGCGAGCACCGCGGGTTGAAGACGTTCATCTCCAGCGGAGCCCAGCGCGAAGCTCATCTGGCCCGCATGCTCATGGACTGGGTCGGTCCGC
>DASXTD010000115.1:0-8107 GCA_036505655.1 Chloroflexota bacterium | reverse complement strand
GTTCTCGTGGGAACCCACTAGGTGGGGGTTCGAGCGGCTAAGCGGATCGAGAATCTTCCTCCATACCTGTTCGCCGAGGTGGATCGGCGCATCGCCGAGAAGCGCGCCGCCGGGTTCGACGTCATTAGCCTCGGCATCGGGGATCCGGATCTGCCTAGCCCGTCCGCCGTGGTTGAGGCGGCGCAGGACGCGGTCGCGGACGCTAAGCATCATCGCTATCCCGATTACTACGGGCTGCCGGAGCTGCGTCAGGCCGTAGCTCGCTGGTACGACCGCCGGTTCGGCATTACGCTGGACCCGAACAAGGAGATCGTGTCGCTGATAGGCTCCAAGGAGGGCATCGCCCACATGGCGACGGCCTTCGTGGACCCCGGCGACGTGGTGCTGGTTCCCGATCCCGGCTATCCCGTGTACAGCATTGGCACGCTGCTCGCGAATGGCGAGCCTTACATGATGCCGTTGCGGGCCGAGAACGGCTTCCTCCCGGATCTGGATGCAATTCCCGGGGACGTGGCGGATCGGGCTCGAATGATCTGGATTAACTATCCGAACAATCCAACCGCGGCGGTCGCCCCCCGCGAGTTCTTCGAGCACATCGTGGCCTTCGCTCAGCGGCACGACATTCTGGTCTGTCACGACAATGCCTATTCGGAAGTTTCATATGACGGGTACCGCGCACCCAGCTTCCTGGAAATTCCGGGGGCGCGCGAGGTGGGAGTCGAGTTCCACTCCCTCTCCAAGACCTACAACATGACGGGTTGGCGCATTGGCATGATGGTGGGAAACGCGACCGCCGTGGAGGCACTGGGACGGGTGAAGACGAACGTGGATAGCGGCATCTTCGAAGCCGTGCAGCTAGCGGGCATCGCCGCGATGGACGGCGACGACGGCTGGGTGACCGAGCGCAACGTCCGCTTTCAGGGTCGCCGAGACGCCGCGATGGCCACGTTGAAAAAGATGGGCATCGATGCGCCGACGCCCAAGGCCTCGTTCTACGTCTGGGCGCCTGTCCCGAATGGCGGGTCCTCGGTGGACTTTTCGCTGCGCGTGCTGGACGAAGCGTCGGTGTGGCTAACTCCCGGCGTAGGCTTTGGCGCTGGCGGCGAGGGATACTTCCGCATATCGCTGACCGTCTCGGATCCTCGATTGAGCGAAGCGTTGGAGCGGCTCGAACGCTTGAAGCTCTAAGCGTGGGGGCCAGGCCCCCGGCTGCGTCCTGCCAATCGAACCCGCTCCGAGCCTCCCGATGAGCCGCGACAGCAGGACGCAACATCCAAGCCGCGGGCGAGTAACGGACGAAGATGATGATTTCTTGGAGCTCATCGCGGACGACGAGTTTCAAACTGAGTCGGGCTTCCGCACTGCTGAGACTTTCCAAACGCCGCGGGCGCTGCTCGTGGGCATCGACCTGCCTGGGGCGCCGTGGGACATCCACTCCTCTCTGGCCGAGCTGGCCGCGTTGTGCGAGAGCGCCGACCTGGAGCCAGTTGGGGAGATCTGGCAGCGCCTCAGCCGCCCGCATCCGAACCACTACCTGGGTAAGGGCAAGCTCGAGGAAGTCAAAGAGCGCATGGCCCTCGACGCCATCGACGTGGTCGTGATGGACGACGAGCTGTCGCCTGGCGTGCTGGCGACCCTGGAGCAGGAGCTCGGCCATAAGGTGGTGGACCGGACAGCGGTCATCCTGGACGTCTTCGCCCGTCGGGCTCGAACCCACGAGGGTCGCATCCAGGTCGAGTTGGCCCAATATGAATTTCTCCTGCCTCGGCTGCGGAATATGTGGGACGTGCCTGGCCGGGCCGGCGGCGGTATCGGTACTCGGGGCCCAGGTGAGACGCGCCTGGAGGTAGACCGCCGAAATGTGCGTCGGCGCATCACGATCTTGAAGCGCGAGATCGAAGAGGTGCGGCGACATCGGAGCCGGCTGCGGATGCAACGGCGAACCCGCGGGCTGCCGACCGCGGCCCTGGTGGGTTACACGAATGCGGGTAAGACCACCTTGCTGCGAGCACTGTCCGGTGAAGGCGAGGCGCGAGTGGCGGATGCGCCCTTCGTGACTCTGGATCCGTTGACGCGGCGGTCGGAGCTACCGAGCGGCCAGCCATTCCTGATTTCCGACACGGTGGGCTTCATCTCCAAGCTGCCGGCGGCGCTGGTAGCGGCCTTCCGGGCCACCCTGGAAGAGCTGAACGAGGCCGACGTGCTGGTTCACGTAGTTGATTTGTCCGATCCGCGGGCTGATGCCTGCATGGGCATCGTTTCCGATGTGCTGCGCGAGCTGGGATTGAGCGACAAGCCGGTTTGCTGGGCCTTCAACAAGGCGGATGCGGTACTCGATCCGGAGCAAACGGCGGCCAACCTGGTCGCGGCCCGGGGCGGGCACGGCGAGCATGCCGATTGGGTCATTATTTCGGGGCGGGACGGTGAGGGGCTGGATGAGCTGCGGACCTGCATCGAAACCCACGCTGCCCACGCCATGCCTCTCGTAAGCGTGTGCATTCCTTATGACCGCTCCGAGTTTGTCGATCTGTTCTATCGACGGGGCCAGCCGGTGCACGTCACCCACGGAGCCGAGGGCACCGAGATCGAGGGCCGCTTGCCCCCCAACCTGGTGGAGCGCTTTGCGCGCTTCCTATCCAAGCCCAAACCCGCTCCCAACGGGCGGCGGGCAGCGCCCGCTGCCTTAGGGGCGAAGCGGTTGAGTGCTGCGTCAAAAAAGGTTAGCCCTGCTGGTTCCTAGGAGTTGGGGCCCGAGTCGCGAGGGCCTCGGCCGGGGAGGCGCGGGCGCGCTCGCCGCATTTCGATAATCAGCCAGGTTCCTAGCGTGAGCAGGAGTAGCACGGCGAGCAACTCCGGCACGCTGGGGAGTGAGAAGGGGCTCGGCGGCGAGGTTGTGCTCGGTGAGGTGTTGCTGCTCACTGGTAGGCTGACACCCGATGCGGAGCTTGCGGCTGTCGGCGCGTTTGCGCCGGCTGGCAGGTTCACGGCTGCTGGCGCGCCGCCCAGCGGCGCAGCGGCAGGCTCGGCGGCGGGAACCGAGATGGGGGCCTCGGGAGGCACGGACTCTATCGACGCAGCCACGTTCGCGGGCGCCGGGATTTCCGCGACAGGCGCGGGTTCGGGCGCCGCGGCGGTCGCCTCCGTCACCGGGGGTTCGGCCCGAGGAATCTTGAGCACCTGGCCAACGGAAAGAATGGTCGTCCGACTCAGGCGATTAGCCTGGAGCAGCTCGTCGACGGTCGTATTTTGCGATTGCGAGATCCGCAACAAGGTGTCGCCCTGCTTGACGACGTATTCATCCTGCGACTGGGCCAGCGCGCTTACGACGCCTCCGAGCAACAAAGAATAGAGCAGGGTCAAGAGCACTGTCGCTCGCAGGATGGCCGCGGGGCTAGGGGTGATGCGATTCGATCTCATTCTTGGTCAACGCTCCGTTGGACGGCCGTTACTTGTGCGCCCCTTCGAGCGATGCTGTCCGAGGCGCTCTGCTCATTTCAGCAAAGATTTGCCGCCAAAGCGCTCTAGCCAACGCGGCACGGCTTCGGCATTGTAAACGTGCGCGGGCAATTCGCCACGGAGGGCCTTGAGGACGTCGTCGTTGGCCCACTCGGTGGCCTGGCTCACGCTGCGGCCGACGGGAGCGTTGGGCCCGGACGTGCGGACAGGGGTGCCGCCATGGGGACGCAAGAGAACGCGATTGCCCATCTCGCGGAGAGGACTGTTGGGGGCGATGGGCTCCTCCTCGAAGGCGTTCAGGGCGGCGCCGGCAATCGTCCCGCGATCCAGTGCCTCGCACAGCGCCGCTTCGTCCACCGCCTCGCCGCGCGAAGTGTTGATGAAGTAGGCGGTGGGCTTCATCATCGAGAGCTCTTTGGGTCCGATCAGGTGGCGGGTCTCCTTCGAAAGGGTCACGTGCACGGTCACGACGTCAGACTGCCGCAGCACCTCCTCCAGGGTGGCGGGTTTGGCGCCCGCCTCCAGGAACCGATACTCGGGGATGTAGGGGTCGCAGGCGAGGATGTTGATGTTCCAGGGGCGCATAAGCTGGGCGACGCGCACGCCGATTCTTCCCAGCCCGATGATCCCGAGGGTGATACCGTCGTAGCCGTCTGACTGGCGGCTGCCGACGTAGGAGCCCAGGCTTGCATCGGGCCACCAGCCGCCCTGCTTGATGTGCTCGTCCTGCAGCAAGAGGCCCTTGGTCAGGGCGAGCAGGAAGGTGACCGTGACCTCGGCGATGTTGCCCCAGTTGGACTCGACTGGCGCGTGGGTGACGAGGATGCCGCGATCGGTGCAGGCGTCCACATCGATGTCATCGACCCCAATGGTGGTCTTGGCGACGATGCGGAGGTCGGGCGCGGCATCGAGGACTCGCTCGGAGATGGGCGTGACGCGCATGGAGGTGCCCACCAGCGCCGCGGCTCCGTGGGCGGAGCCGATGACCTCGGGCTCGTAGTTGCCGCCGGGCTCGTGCCATTCGGGTTTGCCGATAGTCACGTCGCAGCCTGAGGCCTCGAGGAACTTGTGGCTATCGCCGGCGGGTGCAAAGGCAAAAACTTTAGGCATCGGTCCTCCTTGTCGAGGTCTAGTGTGGCGACGCGGAAGTTCGCTGTAGAAGTCCGGCCACCCACACCCCAACCCTCTCCCAGAGGGAGACGGGGCAAGCCGTCACTAACCGCGACCGATGAAGGGCATCTTGGTGGCCATGACGGTCATGAACTGGACGTTGGCTTCCAGGGGAAGGCTGGCCATGTAGACGACCGCCTGGGCGACGTGCTCGACGTCCATGGTTGGCTCGACCATGGTGGTGCCGCTGGGTTGGGTGGCGCCCTGGGTTTTGACCCGAGCGGAGAAGTCGGTATCTGCGTTGCCGATATCGATCTGACCGCAGGCGATGTCGTACTTGCGGCCGTCCAGAGAGGTGGAGCGGGTCAGGCCGGTAATGGCGTGCTTGGTGGACGTGTAGGGAGCGGAATTGACTCGGGGCACGTGCGCGGAGATGGAGCCATTGTTGATGATGCGGCCGCCGCGGGGCTGCTGGTCCTTCATAATCCGGAAGGCTTCTTGGGTGCATAGGAAGACGCCTGTGAGGTTCGTGTCCACGACGTTCTTCCACTGCTCGAAGGTCAGGTCCTCCAGCAGGGCGGGCGGCGAGCCGACGCCGGCGTTGTTGAACAGGAGATCGAGGCGGCCGAAGGCGTCTTTCGTGCGCTCGAACAGGTTGTGCACCGAGGCGGGGTCCCGCACATCGGTGGGAACCACGAGCGCGCGGGCGCCGCTGGCTTTGCCCTCGGCAACGGCTGCGGCGAGCGTTTCCTGGTGGCGTCCCACCAGGGCGACGGACCAGCCCTCGCGGAGGAGGGCCAGTGCCGCTGCCTTGCCGATGCCGCTGCCGGCGCCAGTCACGATGGCGGATCGTTCTAGCTCAGCCAATGCTCACTCCGGGATCGCAGGGTCCGCGCGACAGGGCATGCTACGCCAAGCGGCAGCTAAACGGCACGCCCTCACCCGACCTTGGCCGCTTGAGGCGGCCGGCCTCTCATAGAGAGAAAGAGAAAGAGAGAGGCATAAGCGGTGGCGGTGGCAGGCGACGGGGCGTAGAATCTCAAGCTACAGGTATCGGGCGAGTAGCTCAGCTGGTTAGAGCGCACGGCCCACATCCGTGTGGTCTGGGGTTCGAGTCCCTTCTCGCCCACCCCATTTCCAGGCACAAAAAGCCCCCCGAGAGGGGGCCTTTTGCTGTCCACAGCGTCTACTTGTGGGTAATTTGTGGGTAATTTGGTCGGTGTCCGCCGCGTCCAAGGCGTCTGTCCTGTCCAAGCCGGCTGATGGGGCTGGGGTAAAGTGCACCGCGAGCAGGGGGCGCACCGCGCGGGTGGCGAACCGTCCTGATCGCGAGAGATAAGAATGCGCTGGGTGACCCAGGAGCAGGTCCAGATCGCGCGGCTGGCTTCGGCTTGGCTGATCCGGAAATTCATTGATCCAGACGCAGAGTTTGTCTTCGTGCCCCGAGGAACGGATGTGGCATCCATCAAAGACGGGATCCCGTTTCACCTGTCCGGTGGCGAGCTATTCAACCGGGACGACAAGAACACCTTCGAGGTGATCGTCGAGGCCTATCACCTGGCCGAGAACGAGCCGGTCCTGGCGGAACTCGGCCTCATCGTCCGAAGCGCGGACCGGCCGCCCCAAACGTCCTCCCTAAGCCTCGTTTCTGATTCAGCTCGACTACTGGGGCATGGAAACCAATGGGCGACTCCTATGCGGCTCGATCCTTGGCACCCACAGTGGAAACCACGGCCTGGCGCAGGCTGTCAACCAACCAGGAATCAGCAACTTCCGCTGGGTTGGCGGCGTCACTGTGGCCCACCAGCTGCCAGCTTGCGCCTTCCCCGACCGGGGTTCGAACGACGTGAACGCTGGTGGATACCTCGCCGGGTCGGGCGCTGCATAGCAGCAGTACGACTTCCCGGAGCACTCCCTCCTCCCCGGGTCCGGAGAGGTTCCAACGCCACTCGAAGTCCACGCCGTCGAAGAACGAAACCACTACGTCAGGTAGACCAATCTCGTCAGCGGCACGCAGCACCTTTTCGTCGATGGGCCCCGAAAAATAGTGGGTGTTGATCTTCGGCACTGGCCTTCCTCAACTTCGGGCCGCCTAGCGAATCGCTTCGATTCAGCTCGCACTCTCCTACTCTACGCTGCTTTGCCGCGCGATGCCTTCCGCGAGACGATCCTCCCTCTGGTGAGTTTGGTCGCGTTCCCATCTTCCAGATGCTCACGCTCGGCCTTTCCCCAGCCGTTCTCATAGCCCGAATAGACCGCGAGATCGGTGCGGTGCCAGGCGGGTGACCGAGCCCCGTCGAGGTCTAGTCCCAGCTCAGTGGGCGTCGCCCAGGAGCCGCCCATCAGCCCCAGACCCCTATCAGCGACATTGGCGCTTACCTGATAGGCCTGGTCCGGCCGCCCCGCAAGCATCGCAGCTGCCCGTCGCACACTCCCGAGAATTCCGCTCAGAATCCTTCTTCGATCCTTGATAGTAGGTTCCATATACATGCCTCCAAACCAGCATTCAGCCAGTCTAGAGAATCGTCATGGCCCGCACAGCGGCCGATAAGGTGGTTTTCCGGTGCCATCCTGGGATGATCCATGGCGTCGCTCCAAAGAGCGACAAAGCATCAAGGGTGGACTGGACCTGCCACGGATCGAACTAAGAGACGATGCCTTTTTGGTTGGCATAGATGGACAGTTGCACCCGGTTGTCCAGCCCGAGTTTGCCCAGGATTCTCGCCAGGTGTGACTTCACCGTGTGTTCGGTAATGCACAACTGAAGGCCGATCTCGCGATTGGTGCGTCCGACCGCGGCCAGCCGCATGACCTCGACCTCCCGGCCCGTGAGGCTGGCTTGGTCCGCATCGCGAAACGCCGCGAGGTCTTGCGTCAAGGCCTCCGGTGACGGCGATCCAATGACTACTTCTCCCGCGTATACGCGCTCAATGCACTGAGCTACGGCCTCCACGTCGCAATCCTTCTCCAGGTAGCCTCGAGCGCCGTGGTGCAGCAATCGGGCCACGGTCCCCTGTTTGGCTTCCGCGGTGAGAATCACTACAGCGAGCGCGGGCGTCTGCGAGCAGAGGTCAGCCACGAGCGCCGGCCCGGCCTCGGGAACCGACGGATCGACCAGCACCACGTCAGGGGACAGCGCGCGGGCCTGGGCGAGAGCATCCGGTCCAGTCCCCGCATCGCCCACGATCTCGAGGTGGCGCTTGCGTCCGAGGAGGGTGGCCAGACATTTCCTCAATAAGGTGGGGCTATCGACGAGGAGCACGCGGATGCGGTCGGGCATGTGGGATCATCCGGGGTAAAGGATACGGGGTGAGAATTGGAGAGCAAGCCGAGGCAAGCCCATAGGAGGGTACCACGACCGGCAACAGCGTACGGGGTTCGCCTGAAACGGTTGTGGCTCCTGGCCAGAGGTGCTAGGTTAACAGGTAGCAGTGCAAGACGGGCCAAGTTTTCCGCTTAGCCTGTCGTTGTTTGTATCCAGGAGAAAGGGAATTTGATTTTTCTAACAGACCAAGCGACCACTGGGTTGGAGGAAATGCTC
>DASXTD010000114.1:0-4072 GCA_036505655.1 Chloroflexota bacterium | reverse complement strand
TAACCGAACGCAGCTCACGTGCTCCAGGCGAGGAGCGTCCGATCTGCACCGTCACATCCACGGCCACCGGGACGGTCCAGTTTCACGGCACGGTCGTCGGTGAAGGCCATGACTTCGTCATGGACGAGCGCGAGGCGGGCGGCGGAACGGACGCCGGCCCCGCCCCCATGCGCTATTACGCGGCTGGGATCATGGGCTCCAACCAGGTCTGGATCGTCAAGGTTGCCGCGCTTCACGACCTTTCGCTGGACCGATTGGAGGGCGAGTTCGCCCTTTACGGCAGTAAGGCCGACTACACGCTTTCGATCGATAGTCCCAACTCGGACCAGCAGGTACGCGACCTGGTGGACGAGGTAGCCAAAGTTCGAGGGAACCTGTCAGTCATGGCTGGCGGGCGTCCGATCAACTTCACGCTGAAGCACAACGGCCAGACCATCATGGAAAAGGTCTACACGGCCAAAGACTCACACTAGCGTCTTCATATCCCCTCCCCCCGCGGGGAGGGTCAGGGAGAGGGGCGTCCTTATCTAGCTGTGAAGGCCACCGGAGGTTCAATCGAACGTGCCTTATCTTCGTCGGGGTCCACTATCCATCTACTACGAGACGGCGGGCCGGGGGCTTCCGCTGCTGTTGCTCCCGCCCGGCGGGATGAACGCCGTCATGGACGCCTGGGAGACCTCCGCTTTCAACCCCATGGAGATCTTCTCGCGAGAGTACTGGACGATCACGCTCGATCAGCGAAACGCGGGGAAGTCCAGTGGACCCATTGATGTCGAGGATCCCTGGGGGAGCTACGCCGAAGACCACCTCAACCTCATGAACCACCTCGGGATCGACCGCTTCATGGTGCTCGGTTGCTGCATCGGCTGCGCATTCCTGCTCAAGCTCCTCGAACGCGCCCCCGAGCGCGTCGTGGCGGCGGTAGTCGAGCAACCGATCGGCATCTCAGAAGAGAACCGCGCCGTCCTCGGCGAGAACCTCTCCGCCCGCTGGGCCAAGAACCTGGCCGAGAAGCGCTCCGATCTCGCCTCCGATGACCTCGAGAAGTTCCGCCAGCGAATGTACGGCGGCAACGACTTCGTCTTCAGCGTCTCGCGCGACTTCGTGCGCTCCTGCCAAACCCCAATGCTGGTCATGCCGGGCAGTAACCTCGATCACCCCCTCGAGATCGGCCGCGAGATTGCCTCCCTCGCCCCGAATGCTGAAAAGCTTGAAGACTGGCGCTTCCCGGCCGACGTCGTGCCAGCCACAGTCGCGCGCATCTGGAGCTTTCTGCACGCCCACACGCCAAGCTAGATCCGGGGCGCGACTCGTTCCTGGCGAGGGCACCTATCCCGGAGTTGAGTCAGTCCAACTCCCAGAGGTGCGCGTTCCAGACGCGGCCGCGATCACTCTTTGTAGGAAGGATCCTCGCGGTCCAGCATCCGGAGCAGGGTTGGCCAGGCACGCATGACGGGACCGACTCGGCTGGCATGTTGGGGCAGGATGATCTTCTGCCCGGTCGACTGCGCAAGCACCTGAAACTGACAGGCTAGCTCCAGGTAGAAGGCTGCGTTGAATGCGTCTGGCGCGGTCGGACCCGTGGCCAGAACTCCGTGATTGCGCAGCAGCATTACCGCCTTGTTCCCGATGTCCTCGCCCAAACGTGACCGCTCCAGCGCATCCTCGCCCGCCCGGCCGTAGTCGTGGTAGGCAACGTTCTCGTAAAAGCGCAGAGCCGCCTGGCTCATCGGGAGCAGCCCGCATTCCAGGGTCGATACCGCCGTCGCGTAGGGCGTATGCGTATGAAACACGCAGTTGACGTCCGGTCGGGCCTCCAGGATCGCTCCGTGGATGGCGGCCCCCACCCGGTTCGGTGGCGAGTCGGTAGGGTCGAGAGCGTCACCCGCCAGATCCAGACGAATCAGGTTGGAGGCCTTGACCTCATCGAACAGGAGCTCATCCGGCTTGATCAGGAAGGTGGTGGGCGCTCCCGGGATCCGCATCGAAATATGCGTGTTGATGATCTCGTCCATGCCGTACTTCTCAGCCAGACGATACGCGGCAGCGAGATGAACGCGTGCCTCATGCTCGTCAGCGGCGGGCTTCGGCGCGACTCCCTGACTCGGGCGGACAGCAGTCTCAGCCATGACGACACCTCCCCAACTCAACTACAAGCGCTGGAATCATACTCCTGCCTAGGCGCCCACGGCCGCGCGGGCAAACTCGTCACTCAGATCCCCTCCTCCGCCATGCACCCCAACCGCTCCCACCACCATTCCATCCTGCGTAACGGGTACCCCGCCGCCACCCATGAGAACCTTGAAATGGATGATTTCCCGGATCTCATTTGCGCGGTCCATGGGGAAGGTCTTGCCTAAATCGAGCGTGGGCCGCTGCCAGTTGAGCGCGGTAACTGCCTTAGCCTCCGCCAGGTCGGGCCCCATCGGCTGGGCGCCGTCCATGCGGTCCATCTGCATGAGCTGGCCGCCCTCGTCCACCACCGCGACGCTGATGCGATTGCCCTTGGCCCGTGCGGCTGCGATGGCTCGATCAGCCAGAGCCCGGGCGGAGGCCAGCGAATGAGGCAGACCGTCTGATCGCTCCTCCCAGCGCGGCCCTACCGACCGTTCCACCTGAGGATGTTGATTCTCGTAGCCGATCTGCAGGGCGTGGGCAATCACCAGGTCCTCGACGTTGGCGGGCTTGCCGTCCACCATCAGCTGGCTCGCATCGATGCCCGGCACTTCGGTCCAGGGGCCGACGCCACCTCCGGTAGAAAGGGCACCCACCACCCTGCCATCCTTTCGGATCGGCATCGCACCGGGACCCGGAAAGATCTCCTCGCGCATCAGGCGCTGCATAGAGGAGAAGATCGCCGCTCGCTCCCCCCAGCTCGTCGCGGCCCGGGTGCTGGGCGCGCGCTGAACTGCCGAAACGTAGGCTTTGGCGCGCGAGATCCAGACCGCGGAGGGTGGCCCCTCCCCGATTCGCGATGCGGAAACGAGGTTGCCGCCCGCGTCCACGATCACGAACGCCCCTGCTTGCTTGAGCTCGCGGGCTTTGGCCAGGGCGCGATCGATGATCGATCTGGCTTCGTCCAGCGTGAGGTCTGGTTGAAAGGTCATCGCTCCCCCTCCACGACAAAGTTCTCGGCGCAATCATAGTCCGGCAGGCAACCAACAGGGCGAGCGGCCGGGAGGGGGATAGGATGTAAATTGCCCCTATGCCTGCGGGCGCCGCCCGTCTATACTCGCGGGCATCAAGGGGATTCTGTCCACGAGTTTTTGAGACTGGGGCGTTGGGGGCGAAGCCCCCAGACTTTTTTCTCTCCTCCTCCCTTCGAAGGGGAGGAGGCTGGGGGGAGGGGTTAGGAAAATCCATGACCGTCATCGATGCGGATGCGCACGTACATGAGAGCGATCACACCTGGGACTTCTTCGATGAGGCTGAACGTCAATACCGGCCTATGATCTTCCCCCGTCCGGACGGCCGTGACGTCCCCAGCCACTGGATCGTGGACGGCGTGCTGCAGCCTCACGGCGGAAACGCGGGCGCGGCCACCCCGGCGGCGTACCGCTACCTGGAAGACGTGCCTGGGCGCCTTCGTCACATGGACGAGCTGGGTATCGACGTCCAGGTCCTCTACCCTTCGCTGCTCAATTGCATCGCGAAGCGTCCGGAGGTCGAGGCGGCCATGTGGCGATCCTACAATCGGTGGATCGCTGAAGCCTGCGAAGGGACTGACGGCCGGCTGCGCTGGATCTGCAGGGTTCCCCTAACCAGCATGCAGGACGCCACCTCGGAGCTGCGTTGGGCGAAGGCGCACGGATCCTGTGGCGTGTTCCTCCGCGCGGTTGAGGGCGAACGGCTGCTTTGCGACCCGTTTCTTTTCCCGCTTTACGAGGAGGCTAGTGCGCTCGATATGCCCATCTGCGTCCACGTCGGCCTATCCAACCCGCACTGGTTCGACTTCCTGTCCCAGCCCCCAGACGGCGGCCCTTTCCTGAAGTTCAAGCTCGGCGTGGTGGGCGCCTGTCACATGCTCCTAACCAATCAGATCCCAGATCAGTTTCCCAACCTCCGCTGGGGC
>DASXTD010000113.1:0-9151 GCA_036505655.1 Chloroflexota bacterium | reverse complement strand
GGCCAGGGCCAGCGCTTCCGGTTGGACTTCCTGTTCACCGCCGGCACGCAAAACGAGCAGACCCAGGCGATCTTGAGCGATACCTGGCGGCGAGCCGGGTTCGACGTTTACCCGGCGATCCTGTCCGAAGCGGATGCCCGGGACCTCTCCTCGCGCCACACCTACAAAGGCCTCGCGTCCCGCGGCGGAACGCCCACGCCGTCCTTCTACACGACGAGCGGGATCGGGTCGGCGGCCAACCGCTGGGCCGGCGACAACCGGGGTGGCTGGTCCGACTCGGAGTTCGATCGGCTCTATCGGGCCTTCAATTCCTCGCTCGACCCATCTGATCGCACCCGCGACTGGGTGCAGATGATGACCAAGATCAACGATCAGGCGGTGGCCTATCTGCTCTTCTTCAACATCCAGATCAAGACCTGGGTCCCGGGGCTGCGCGGACCGGACGTCGGCGTTCAGGGGTTTGGCGAGCTATCCACCCCTACTACTCCGCATTGGAACATTCACGAATGGGAATGGGCAGGCTAGCCGCTACTTCGTCACCTGCCACTCCTCGACGTTCCAGGGGACGCCGTCTCCCATGGGATTAACGTTCTTTACCCGGTTACTGGCGAGGCTCAGCGATGGGTCCCAGAAGAGCGGCAACACCACCAGCTGCTCGGTGGACAGATGGAGCATCTGGCCGGCGACCTGGAGGCGGTCACGCCGGGGAATCGTGGCGAGGAACCGGTCTACCAGGGCGTCCATGTCTGGATTGGCATAGCGCGACCAGTTGATGCCTCCGCCGGGTCCCCGGGCGATGTAGTTGTTGTCCGGGAGGCGAGCGGCCAGGCTATGGAAGCCACCGGCGGCATTCGCGAAGATATCGGACGGATAGCGCAGCAACTGGAACCCCGGGTAGTTGGACCGGTACGCCGGATCCGAGGCTCGCTGGGGAGGGACGATGTCCGGCTCCACGGCAACACCAACCCGCTGCCAGCTATCCGCCACCGTCAGCAGCGTCCGATTGTTGATGTCCGGGAGTGCGATGGACTGGATCTGGACGGATAGTGGTGTGCCGGCCGAATCGCGCAGCATGCCGTCCGGCCCCGCGGAGTAACCCAGGGCCTGGATCTCCTGCCGGGCGCGCGCGGAATCGTAATCGTAGCGGACGAAGGACTGGGCGACTTCAGCATATTCAGGCAAGCTCGGCGTGACGTTCGACCAGAACGATCGCATCCAACAGCGGATCCAGGTGGCAAAGCTCCTCAGCGACGAGCTGCCGTCCATCGTGCTGACGTTCACACCGAACATTCACGCCTACTCCGCCAGGGTCAAGAACGTCAGCACGACCAATACCTTCAAGACGACGGGCCGCCTCACCTGGGACATTGAGCGCTGGGAGCTCGCGTAACCGCGGCGGCCATAGCCATGAGCACGGCTATCGGAACAAAGCGGGGAAAAATGGTGCCAGACGGCATCCTCTTGACTCACAGCCGCGGCTCGCCGGACAGCACGCGAACCTGCAACCGAGCGGTTAGCTACGTATAGTGCCTCCTTCTCGTGCGGTCTCCCCCACCAGGTGGGCTAACCAACCAAGAAGAGGAACTCCAAGCAAATTGCCCCTATGCCTCCAGGCGCTGTCTGGGCTTACGGCTCGAAGAGGGCGACACACTTCTCCGAGTTGAAGATGTAGCAGTCCACGTAGGCGAGGATATCGGCTGTGCGGCCCTCCATAGCACCGGCCAGACAAACCCAGTTGAGAACCTCATGCTGGCCGGCGTCGCGGATCTCCTCGGGTGTGAGGTCGCGCCATTTCCATTGCTCGCCCGCCTCGAGCTCCTGGCGGCGCTTCATGTCGGTCTCCACGTCCGGCCATAGGAAGTAGTTCTTCTTGGTCAGCGAGGCGTGTGACCAGCTGGATGAGCCGATCACGACTGCCTTCCACGGGCTCTCGCTAATGCTCTGCGCAACTGCCTTGCCCAGGTCGTAGCAGCGCCAGGGCATGGGGGCGGGAGGCGGGGCGCCTTCTTCTTGATCTATGAGGCGGCCGCGAACGGGAACCCGCCCGGGCGCAGGGATGCGCATGTCGCTCCCGTAGCAGTTCACCGAGATAGGAATGACAGGATAGGGGAAGCCCTTGTGGTCCATGTCCAGGTATTCGACCGTGGATGTGAACGCGTGGCCGTACCCTTCGTGGTGCGGCAGCTTCCAGGAGGTGGAGATATCGAAGCCGGATCGGATGAGCCCCCGGGCCAGGTAGTTGCCCGCTTCTTTGTGTCCCTTCATCACGAAAGACGGCCCGCCGCCGCGTCGGGCCGGGTTCTCGACCTCGTCCACGGCAAAAATGGCAAAAGGTGGCAGGCAGTCTTCGAGGAACACCTCGTACTGATCGTCGCCGAAAATCACCACAAAGTCGGGATTGAAAGCATCGATCGCTGCGCGTGCCTTCTTATACGCCGGCTGGATCTTGGCCTGATAGGCTCGGGCGTAGGCCATGCCCTCATCGTCGGCCCACTCCTCGCGCATCTTGGCCGGCCAGTTCTTGGGGTCCTTCATGTGCGCGGGTGTGAGGTCGCTCTTCAGATTCAGCTTCAAATAAATATCCGTTAGGGTTTCGGGCGGCCCCACGATGCCGGGCCCATGGCTGCACCCAACTCCGAGAATCTCACCCATGACTAATCCCTCCCTCTAACTCCGCCATTCCCATTGATACACGTTCCAGGAGTCGCTGCCTGAGGTGGGCGTGGTGCCCAGCAGCGGGCCCTGCAGGTCGGCCCCGTATGCCGTGACGCGCACGTTGAAATAAATCGGCAGCAGCGGGAGGTCCTCGCTGACCACCCGCGCCATCTCGCCCTGCAGCTTGATCCATTCGGAGTGGTCGAGCGTGGACTGCGATGTGTCCAGCAGGCCGTCGAACTCTGAGTTCGCCCAACCCATGCGCCCGCCTCCGCCCAGGAACTGGTTTTGGGGACCGGGCGGCGCTCCGTGCAGCATGACAAAGGTCTGGCTGGAGGAGTTGGAGAACGCTGGGAACGTGGAGCGCGTCTTGGTGTCGGGGAACAGCGCGAAGGGCAAAATCTTCGAAGTCACTTCGATTCCTGCATTGCGGAAGCCGTCCACCTGGATCTGGATTTCGAGGTCGTTGTTCCCGCCGGCAAGGCACCACAGCTCGGGGCGGAAGCGCTCACCGTTCGGCCGGTTAAAGAACCCGTCCGTCCCCTTGGTGAGGCCCGCCTCGGTCAGTAGCTGCTCGGTGCGGCGCATGTCGAAGGGATATTTGCGAATTCTCGACTCGATGGTCGAGTAGTAGGGCTCGGTGGGCGAGATGGGGCTGTCGGCCAGTATGCCCTTCCCCGCGATCAAGGTGTCGTTCAGCGCCTTGCGGTCCATGGCGTGCAGCATCGCCTGTCGCACGCGCACGTCCAGCACCTCGGGTGGGTTGGCATATTCCGGGCGGAACTGCACTTCGGTGGCTCGGAACTGGCTGGGCACATAGAGGACCACGCCAGCACCACCACGGGCGTTCCACTCGCGCTCGACAACCGCTGCTTGATCCGAGTTCAACGAGTTATCGACGGCTGCGGTCAAGGAGCCGGCCAGGAGACCCGCTACCACGACGTTGGGATCGCCCATGAAGACCACCCGCACGCGTTCGATCTTGGGGCGTCCCAGCACGTGGCCAGCAAAGGCCACGCCGTCGATGGAAGCTCCGGGCTCCCAGTGCTCGACCTTGTAGGGACCGAGGCCGATGTAGCTGCCGCCCCAGAACGGTTCCGCGGCGAACGCGTCCGGGTCATCGGCCGCATACGGCTGCTCCAGGATGTGCCGAGGGAGCGCCTGGAACGTATTTTTGAGAGAATCCGCGTCCGGATACGGTTGACGCCAGCGGATGACTACCGTGCGCGGGTCCGGAGCCAGGACCTCAGTGGTGAGGCTGAGCGGACGGGCGGCGCTGGTGAGGAACTCCGGGGTGCCGTAGACGCGGCGTGCGAACGCGAAGTCGTTGGCGGAAAGCGGAACCCCATCTTGCCAGGTAAGGTTCGGCTTGAGGCGGTAGGTGGTCTCCATGCGCCCGTCCGGGAAGACCTTCCAGGAGTCGGTGTTGAGCTTTGGCAGCTCCTCAGCCAGGTAGGGGTGAGTCTGCTCGCGGTCGTCCACGTAGTCCAGCTCGGCGTTGAATAGGCGGACGGCGCTCGCCACACTCAGCCCCGCTGCTCGCAATGGGAGCGAGGCCACGCTGGGCGGCTCTGAGCGCAGCGCCATCACCAGCGTGCGCTGCGGATTCGCCGGCGCCGATCCTGCTCCGCCACCGGGAGTTTGCGCCGAGGGCGCACATGCACTGAGGAGGGTACTGCCGATGAGGGCCAGTAAGCCCAGGTGGGTGCGGCCCGCCCTCACCCCAACCCTCTCCCAGAGGGAGAGGGAGCCACCATGGCGCCTCTCCCTCTGCGAGAGGCCGGCCAAAGACGCGCAGCGGCTGCCGGACGGCTGAGGGCTGGGCACACTCATCCCTCAGGCCACCGAGAAGATCGTATTGACCCAGTTGGAGTTGAAGATCCAACCCTCCTGGAAGTCGCTGTGTTGGACCTTGGCCCCGATCTCGCTCATGGCGCCGGCTAGGGCGATCCAGCACAGCATCTCCCACTGGCCGAACTCTTCGAGCTCGGCGTAGGTGAAGCTGCCCCACCTATCGAACTTGTTGCTGGCCCACTCGTCGTGGCGACGCCGATCCGACTCCATGTCGGGATGGATCCAGGAGCGTTCCCAGCTGGTGTTGTTGGCATGCGACCAGCCGGTACCTGCCACCAGCGCGACCCGCCACGGGCTGGCTCGGAGCACGCGTGCGGTTGCTCTTCCCAGCTCGAAGGCGCGCTCGGCCGAAATCGGCAGCACATCCTCGGATGTCAGTGGAGACATGCCATCCTGGCCTCGTCGGCGGGTGCCAAACGGGTCGACCGAAACGGGGACTACCGGCGTAGCGAACTCGCGCTTGTCCCAGTCCAGGTGGAAGACGACGCCCTTAAACGTATGCGCCAGCCCGTCCTCGTGCATGGGCTCGAGCGAGAAAGTCGGATCGAAGCCGTGCTCGATCAGGCCTCTGACGAGGTACTTCGCTCCGTCAGGATGGCCGGGAATCGTTATCAGGCGATCGGCGTCCTCGCCGAACAGGTTCTCTTTGCGGCCCAGGGACGTATAGAGCTTGGTATGCGTCTCGGTATGAGCCTGGATCCAGAACGGTGGGCGGGCGAACTGTTTGAGGCTCTCGCCGCCATCCTTGGCCCAGACCAGGATGAAGTCCGGTTGGAAATCGTCGAGGGCTGCGCGAAGCTTGCGGAACTGCGGGATCTGGCGCTCGCGGGCGCGACGGCCGCCGCTGGCTCCCTCATCATCGCCCCACAGCTCGCGCATCTCGGCCGGCCAGTTCTTGGGGTCTTTGAGCTCGGGGCGAATCCGTTCGCTCTTGAGGGCGCCCTTCAAAGGGCTGCTCAATAGTGGGTCGATCATGCGCATGTACGGCTGATCGGTGGTGCCCAGTCCCAGCAGCTCTGCCATACGCCCCCCGCAGTGCCGGTCCAAACTGCGCGGACTATAGTGCCGGTCTATGGCTGACTTCTAGCCGGGCAGCGCCTGTAGGCAGCATGTAAATTGTGCTGCCGCTTAGTATGCTTCGCTCCCGAATGGGGTTGAGGAGGCTATCCGTGAAGATCTGGTACTACACGCTGATGCCCTGGCCGTACCAATACGGCGAGATCCCGTATCCGTTCCCCGGCGGGATGTTCGAGCGAGATCGGGCTCAGGGACTGTACGCCGCCTACCTGGACCTGTTTCGACGAGCCGATGAGCTGGGTTTCGACGGTATCGCTCTCGCTGAGCATCACTACACCAAGGTCGGCACTGCGCCCTCGCCCAACCTCCTGGCGGCTGTGGTCGCCACGCACACCCACCACGTGAAGATCGGGTTACTCGGCAACTGTCTCCCGCTCCACGGCCATCCGGTCCGCCTGGCCGAGGAGTTGGCCATGATCGACGTGCTATCGGGCGGGCGGCTCATGGCCGGCTTCATCCGAGGAGGCGGCCGCGAGTACCACGCGTTCGGGGTGGACATCGCTGAGGGACGCGCGATGTTCGAGGAGGCGTGGGAGCTGATCGTGAAGGCGTGGACCGACCCGGAGCCGTTCGCCTGGCACAGCGCTCACTATCGCTACGACGTGGTCTCGATCGTGCCTCGGCCGCTGCAGCAGCCCCACCCGCCGGTGCTAGCCGCAGGAACCACCGCGGAGACACTGGAGTGGGCGGCTCAGCACCATGCGCCGCTGCTCATGGGCTTCGGCACGACGCAGCAGATCAAGGATGGCATCGCCTACTACCGCGGTTACGCCGAGGAGAAATGCGGCTGGAAGCCCGGTCCCGAGGATGTTGGCCTCATCGGCCCGACCTACGTCTCGAATAGCGACGCGTCTGCCCGCGAAGAAGCCGAGGAGGCCATGCGCGTCCACCACGAAGAGCTGGTCCTCCTCACCTCGGGCGGCCCACTGCGGGCATTCACCCAGCAGCGTTTGAGCGAGCGTAGCTACGCGTATCGGTCCGCTCCCGGCCGCGAGCCCGGCGTCACGGCCGAAACGCCCGACTACGAGACCCTGGCCCGCGAACGCTATTACGTCGGCAGCCCCGACACCGTCACCCAGCGCATCCTGGACAAACAGAAGGAATTCGGCATCGGCTTCTTCGCCGCGATCACGCCCTTCGGCAACATGGAACCGCCGCAGGCCCTCCGCAGCGTCGAGCTTTTCGCCAAAGAGGTCCTCCCCCACCTCCAGTCAGGCTGACCCGAGTCGGCGAAGGTCCTCATTCTCAATGTCGTGGATGAGCAAGAGGCTGAGCGACCGTGATGGGCCGGGTCCCAGACACCGGTGGCCCAGCTCATCCTGGACGAGCCGAAAGAGTTTGGCATCGACTTCTTCGCCGCCATTACCCCTTCGGAAGTATGGAACCCCCCAAGCCCTCCGCAGTGGGAGCTGTTCCTAAAGAGGTCCTGAAGAGGTCCTGCCCCACCTCCAGTCGGCTAAAGACTGCAAGATGTCATAATAGTCATCAAATCAGCCCTCATTGGAGATGCTGCGAATGGCTTCAAAGATCGTCCGCACGACTTTGGCTCTCCCGGCGGATTTGCTTGAGGCGGCGGATCAAACGGTACGTCGTGGAGGCGCTCGGAGCCGCAACGAGCTGGTGGCCGCGGCGCTCCGTCGCGAGCTCGAGACTCGGCAACGCGAGACAATCGATGCTGCCATCGGCGACATGGCACAGGATGCCGAATATCTCAGGGAATTGGGCCAGCTCATGGACGAATTCGCGACCGCGGACGGAGAGACCCTTGCGCCGGAGGGCCGCGAGCCATGAAGCGCGGCGAAGTGTACGATGCGCGCCTCGATCCCACCGAGGGCTCTGAGCAGGCTGGGTCGCGTCCGGTCATCATCGTAAGCCGCGACGCATTGCACGACGCCTTACCCGTGGTCATCGCTGTCCCGTGTTCAACGATGCGTCCAGGGCGCCGCATCTACCCCACCCATGTGCTCATCGCAGCACCGGATGGCGGGTTGGACGTCGATTCGCTAGCGCTTTGCGAGCAGATCCGAGTCCTGTCGAAGAGCCGTCTCAGGCGCATGCGCGGCACGATCTCGCCAGCGGCGCGCCAGCAAATCGACCGCGCGCTACTCACTACCTTGGACCTGCCTGGACAGGTTTGATGCGGACTGGTGCGACAGCACCGTCACCATCTATTTAGAAATGCCCCAAGAGCCCTTGATGCACGGAACGTGGAGGTAGGTCGCAGCTGGGCCTCCCGACCCTAAATGTGCTCTCGATGAATACGAAGATTAGGCCCGCGCTGAGTGCGGCGACAATGAGACCACCGGCAACCATCAGGAGCGCCACTGCGGCAGCCACGGCTGCGACCAACATGCCAATGAGCACGAACGATGGGACCCCGTGACTTTTCCCTATTTCACGCACGGTGTCCCACAGAAGGGCCAGCACAAGGAGGGCGAGCCCTGTCAGGCCGAGCCATGCCAGCAAATAGAGTCCAGCGAACGACAGCAAGTCCCCGCGAGCCGGCACACGACCTTGGCCCAACCGCCCGTACTGCTGGCTGGCCATGAGGGGCGCCCCAAGCAAAAGCAAAACGAGGAGCCCGAGAGCGACGGCCACCACCAGGTTTCGCAGGTGTTCGCGGGCAAAGACGCGAAGAACCGGCTTCAAAATGAGCTTCGCGGGCGAGCGCCTAATTACATACCGGCCCCCGCCCGAAGCGTTCATTGGCGATCCTGCGCTGCATGCTTCGTCTCCAGGGGAGCCTAATACTCACGCTCTCTGGGCTCGTTTCTGGATCGAAGGGCCCTCGGCTCTAATCTACTTGCCGTCGAGGTACGGAACGATGAGGTCCTTATCGTAGCTCGCCGGCACCGCGATCTGGTGCGAGAGCATGATCTCTTTCCGCTCCTCGGCTGACTGGATGATCGCTAGGGCGACTTCGAGAGTGGCCATGCCCCATTCGCCATTGTGAAACATGGGCTCGCCGCCAATCACTGATTTGTGGAAATCGGTGAGCTCGGCGCGCCGGGCCGCCTCAGACGCGTTAGCTCGCAGATCCACGTCATGCTTGCCATCGTCGTCGTATACGTAGAGGCCGTGAGGGCTGGCTCGCATGGCGCCGAACTGGGTGCTGACCAGGAGCATGCCGGCGTCCGGGTTGCCCATGATGCGCTCGGCGCGCGGCGTATTCTGTTGGTCGCCCCAGCCACCATGGCCGCGCGGAGTGCCGCCGATGCGCTCGCCCTGCTTTTCGGCTTCTTCATCACGGGTGCCGGCCGCCATCTGGCGACGGATCTCTTTCCGCTCCTCAGCCGTGTAGCGGGAGCTGATGTCCCCGGTGAGAAGCTCTCCCGTGTAGAAGTAGCCGCGCCCGTCATGGAAGACGTAAGCCGGCGTGCCGTCCTCAAACTCGATGTAAGCCGAATAGAAGCTGGTGATGTTCCGCCACGGCACGTCGGCCTTCGTCGTGCCCCGCACGCTGCGCACCTTGCCGCCGCCGATGAGGCGAAGGCTGTCCACCTGGTGGGGTGTCTGGCGCCAAACCACACCGCCGCCCTGATTGGGATCGAGCTCTTCGTCCGAG
>DASXTD010000112.1:0-5445 GCA_036505655.1 Chloroflexota bacterium | reverse complement strand
GCTGCATTGCGGTTGGGGGGCTTGACGTTTGACGACATCGAGATCGTTATTTCCGATTTTGGTGAGCAGCGCCATCGCCATCTGCTCGACGGCAGCGTCGATGTTTCCACTGTCGGACGCCCCAGCTCGCTGGTCGAGGGGCGCGAGGCGGGCGCCTTCGTCGTGTGGAAATGGGCCAACGAGACGCAGCCGGGCCGCCAGCAGTTCGCTGTCACGTTCAGCCACCGTTTTTGGACTGAGCGGCCAGCCGAGGCGCAGAGCTACGTCGTCGGCTACCTGCAGGGCCTCCGCGCCTATTACGATGCCTTTGAGCACGGGGTCAACAAGGACGCGGCCATCGACGCGCTCGCTAGAGAATCAGACTACGACCGCGACGTCATCGCCAACGAAATGGTGCCCGCCCTGGTCAACCCAGATGGCTATCTCAACCGGGAGGGCATGGCCACCGAGCTTCAGTGGCTCGAGAACGAAGACGTTCTCCCCCGCCCCATTCCGCTCGACCGCGTCGTCAACCACGGTTACCTGGACGCCGCCATCGCCGAGCTAGGTCCTTACCGCACGCCGGACCGATGACGTCTCGGGGACGTTGCCGGACACGGTCTGCCAACGGGGTGTCGCGGGCTAAGTATCAGTGAGGAGAAACAGTTGCTCCGGGGTGTAGATGTGGCGGATCACGCCCTGCTCGTAGGCGTAGGCGATCATCAGCTGAATCGATTTGAAGTTGGCTCTGAACCCATGGTCGGGCAGGGGTACACCTTCACGGTCGAGCCGAGCTAGGTCGAGGCCGCTCAGCCCAAGGGGAGCGGTACCTTTGGCGATGTCCTCCTTGTTGCGGCGCATCGCAGTTGTAAAGGCTTCGAGCAGTGCTGGAGCCAGATCAGGATGGCGTTGCACTGCATCGCGCCGCAGGATAAGGACCGTATTCGGCGGAAACACCTCGGTCTGTCGGTGGTACGCGATGACCTCGGGATAGGGGTCTGCGAACAGCGAAGGCGTGGCCTCCGACGGGCGACCGCGAGCAACGGCATCGATCTTCCCTGCCTCGACCGCTGCATCGACCGTCTCCCCTGAGGCGAGAGGTTCGACCTGGTACCGCTCCGGGGCAGGCGTATCCGCGAAATATTCAGGCCGATGGCTTACCCAGATGACCCGCTCGGTCGCCAAGCTGTACTGGTGCGTGAGCAAGCCGCGGAGCCAGACGGCGGGATTGGTCCCCCACAGCCCCATGCTGACCCGCTTGCCCTCCAGGTCACGCGGGGTCGAGATGCCAGCTCCTGCTCGCACCATCAGCTGGTTGTGCTCGAAAACTCGGGTAGTAAACACAGGGATGCCGATGACGGGGCTGCCGTGGTCGAAAGCTTGCAAATAGGTCGCGAAGGGCAGCTCGCCGACTTCCATTGGCGGATCCGTCGCCATGCGTTGGTAGCCGGTTGGATCGGAGGGCTCGAAGCTGACGTCGAATCCGCGAATGGGAATGGCTCCATCGCGAATCGCGGCTAAATCCGCGCGCTGGCCAACTGCCATCCGAATCTTCGGTCGACCAGTCATTCGTAAAGTCTCCTTCGCGCGTTGTTCCCAGAGCTACGGTGGCAGCGTTTTGGGCGTCGGATTCTAAACGCAATCTAGTTCTTCGAATGGGGAGTAAAATCGGCGAGCAACGGAGGACGAAATGGCGAAGGTGAAGGAAGCGAAGACGGAGGTCGAAGAGCGGCGGCCCCAACATGGGGATCCGGGGTGGAAGCCGTCGAAGCTCCAGCGCGAGCGGGCCCGCTCCGTGCCAGGCCCGTCCGAGGAACGGCCTCAGTTCGGTGGCCACGCGGCATTGCCCTCAGTCCTGCAGCAGTTTGGGCTCATTCGCGGCTTCAGCCACCTCGTGATGGAAGTGACCGACCTGGATCGGGCCGAGGCCTGGTACGCGGACGTCGCGGGGCTCGACCGGGTGGGTCGCGATCTCATTGGCGAGCCGCGTCCGCACGCAGTCATGCAGCTCAACACCGGGCAGCTCCTGATCCTCGTCAAAAGCGATTCGGTCGAGCTGAACTCCGGCATGCACCATGCCTTCATGCTCACGCCCAACCAGTACCGTCGTATGATGGATCGAGTGCTGGCCGCCGGCTATGAGCTGGTCGATATCCGGGCCCAGTTCCGTGCCTATGGCGAGTTCAGCATCAACATCGTGGACCCGGACGGCCATCGCATCCAGTTCCAGTGCAATAGCCCGGAGTCGCACGCCATCCTCCTGCCCGGCGTCGGCGTGGTCGATTGCGGGCTCGCCGACGACTACAAGGTCGGTGACGTCAAGCTGTTCAAGGACGGCAACTTCTTCCTGGTGCGGCGCCCCGAAGGCTTCCTGGCGCTGACGCGCTGGTGCACGCACTTGAATGGGAAGATCGTCTATCAGCGCGCTCACTGGCGCTTCTACTGTCCCTATCACCAGTCCACCTTCGATCGGTGCGGCGACCCGATCGGCGGCCAGCCGGATCTCAGCGCCCTTCGCCTCAATCGCATCAGCTTCGCCGATGAGGGGCGCATCCTGGTGGACACCGACGACGTGATCGAGCGCGACCTGTTCGATCCGTCGCAGCCAGCACAGCCGCCCCAAGCTTTGCAATCGAAGGGAGCGTGAACGAGGATGGCTGACGCGGAAAATTTCAGCCACAGTGGCATTCGCTGCAGCGCCGACGTGCGGCAAGGCAAGGCCTTCTATGAGGAAGTGCTGGGTGGCGATCCCCACAACTGGATTGGACTCAACACAGATGATCTGCTCCATGCGCGCGGGCCCCATCCATGTGTCATCGCCAGCGACTTCCTGTTCGTCACCTTCCCGCAAGGCGGCCCCAGCCTGTTCCCGTCCGATGCGCCGAAGCGGGGTATCGGTGGCGCCCGCCATGCTTTCGCCGTGTCAAGAGATCGTTTCGGAGACTTCGTCGAGCACCTGAAGGCGACCGAGACCGAATTCGAGGGCCCGGTCACGCACCCCGAGCACGGGCCGCTCGGCGAATCCGTCTACTTCGCAGACTCGATCGGAAACTACTTTGAGGTGTGCTGGCGCCGCGACGAGGGGGCTGCCTACCACCAAGTGATCGTCGGTGGCGACTGAGCTCTCGACTCCTGCTGTTCCGTCGCCCGCCCGAGGAACGCAACTGCCGGTTGTGGCGCTGCGCGGAGTCGTCCTCCCCGTGCGCGACCCGCAGGTCGTGCACGCTTTCTATGAGCCGATCTTGCGCGCAGCCAACGGCACGTGGACCGAAGAACCTGACGGCCTGACCTTCACCACACGATCACAGCAGATCAAGCTGGTGCGCGAGCGGTGGCCAAAAGCGCTGGCCGAAGCCGGCCAGCACCTGGCGCTGCGCGTCCCGAACCTTCAAGCCCGTCCGCTGGCCGACCAGCTACAAGCCGCGGGAGCCACCGTAGAGTGGTGGCACGAGGACTATCCGCGTGAGCGTGAGCTTGCGCCCTACCTCACCGATCCGAGCGGGAACCGTGTCCAGCTTGTCCCCTCGTCGGAGTACACCATGCCCATCGACCACGTGGCGTTGGAGTTCGTGGACCTGGAGTGGGCCGAGGACTTTTACGTCGGCGTCCTCGGCGGTCGAGTCGACTACTACCATGGGTACAGCACCGACAGCGGTGTCGAGGTGAAAGCCTGGCTGGAAGGCCGCGACCCCGTCGCTCCCTGGACTCGCTACAGCCGCTTCTCGTTCCGCTCCCGCGCCGATGAGGCCCATGCCACCCCCCAGCTGTTCGTGGACTTCGGCGGCCCTCGGCTCGCGCTGTTCCTTGAGCGCAGCCATCTGCAAGAGCCAGCTGAGGACCTGGTGCGGGGCACGCCGCGTCTGATCTTCCGAACCAGCGCAACCGCGAGCGAAGCAGCGGCCCACCTCGCGGGCCCTGGCCGAGCGCTCGTTGCAAAGCGTTTCCGAGGCCGCACCATTCCGTTCGAGATCGATGGAGATCGCGTCTTCGTGCGCGCACCGAGCGGAAACTTCCTGGAGCTCGAGTGCGCGCCAGCAAGTACTCCCTCCCCCCTGGCGGGGGAGGGTTGGGGAGAGGGGGATCGTCCGAGGCCAGACGACCCCGGACGGAGACAGCTATGAGCAAGCGCCTGGTAATGCCGTTTCTGATGGGCCTCCTACTGGTGGCAGGCTGCGCGCCCCCGGGTGCGCAGACCTCCGGAGGGGCGAGCAGCGGCCCGCAAGCCGCGCCCAAGCGGGTAACGGGCAGCATCTGGAACGACCCCGCCAGCCTGGTCGGCCGGATGAACACCCGCTCGGGTACCCCCGGCCAGGGAGCGCTAGAGCAGGTCGTGCTGTCCGGTCTCAGTGAGACCACCGGCGATGGAGTACTCCAGCCACTGCTCGCGGAAGCCGTTCCCAGCATCGAAAATGGGCTCTGGCAGCTCCTGCCCGACGGAAAAATGACGACGACCTGGCGCATTCGGCCGGGCACCGTCTGGCACGATGGCGTGCCGTTCACGACCGAAGATCTCGTGTTCACTGCCGCGGTCGATCAGGACAAAGAGCTCACGATCATCCGCGACTCTGGCTACCAGTCCGTAGAAAGCGTCGAGGCCGTGGATGCCCAGACCGTGGTCGTGCACTGGAGCAAGCCGTATATCAACGCGAACACCATGTTCGGGGTCGGCGGCGGCGGCACCGCCTTTGGGTCGCCTTTCCCCAAGCACGTGCTGGAAGAGCCCTACCTGCAGAACAAGGCCAATTTCCAGGCCTTGTCCTTCTGGAATCAGGACTTTGTTGGCACTGGCCCCTTCAAGGTGCGGGAGTTCGTCCCGGGCAGCCACCTGGCGGCGATGGCCAACGATCAGTATGTCCTGGGGCGGCCCAAGGTCGATGAGTTCGTGATCAAGTTCATCCTGGATCTCGACACCATGATCGCGGACCTTCTGGCGGGCTCGGTCGATCTGACTCTGGGCCGCGGCTTCTCCATCGAGCACGCGATCGACATGCGCCAGCGCTGGCAGGAAGGCGACGTCCGGGTCATGCCGCGATCCTGGATCACCATCTATCCGCAGTTCATCAACTCCAACCCAACGGTAGTGGGTGACGTCCGGTTTAGAAAAGCGCTGATGTACGCCACCGATCGGCAGCAATTGGAAGATGTGCTCGAAGGCGGCCTTACCCGGGTGGCCCACATCTTTTTGAGCCCGACCGAACCCGAGTACAAGGACATCGAGGGTCGCGGGGTCCGCTACGAATACGACGCTCGCAGAGCCACCCAGATGATCGAGCAGCTCGGCTATGCCAAGGACGCGGAAGGCCAATATCGGAACAGCACTGGACAGCAGCTGACCCTCGAAATGCGCACGTACGGCGCGAAGGTCTCCGATCAGGCCTCCGTGTCTGTCGCGGACGCCTGGAGCCAGATGGGCATCCACACCGAGCCCGTCATCGTTCCGCCCCAGCGTTACCTCAACGATCTGGA
>DASXTD010000111.1:0-6191 GCA_036505655.1 Chloroflexota bacterium | reverse complement strand
TCAACACGTCCCAGTACGTACGTTTTGCCCCTCTGGGTGCGGCCGGCTGCTGGTCTTTCGACCTCTGGATGGCGCCCTGGCCCATGCTGCGGCTCCGAGACGCGGTCGAGAAGGGCGACCAGGCAGCGGCTGAGTCGATTCAGAGAGACCTGTATCCCGGCGGCGTGCCGACTCCGGTCCATGGCGCTCCTCCCCCCGATCTCACCTGGCGGGAGACGCTGAGCAAAATCGCGATTGGCTTCGCAGGCTATTGCGATCCCGGTCCACTGCGGCCGCCGTTCGTAGAGATTCCGGATGATGTGATGGAACGCGCCAAAGCGCGCGCTGCTCAGTGGCAAGCGCTAGGACGGAAATACGGCCCCGTGGGAGCGGCCACGGGAGCCTAGCAACTCGACAGCAGCATGCCAGTTGACGTCCAGACCCAGATCGAGATCGAGTGTCCGCGAGCTGAGGTGGCGGCCTTCGCCTCCGACCCGGACAATGCCCCGGTCTGGTACGAGAACATCAAGGCGGTGCACTGGAGGTCGCCCAAGCCGGCGGTCGTCGGGTCTCAGATCTCCTTTGAGGCGCAGTTCCTGGGACGGAGGTTGGCCTACACCTACCAGGTGCGCGCCATCGAGCCAGGAGAACGCTTTGTGATGAGCACAGCAGAGGGGCCATTCCCGATGGAGACGACCTACGCCTGGCAGGATACGCCCACCGGTGGCACGCGCATGACCCTGCGCAACCGAGGCGAGCCGTCCGGCTTCGGGAAGCTGGCCGCCCCGCTGATGAGCAGGCAGATGCGCCAGGCCAACCAGAAGGACCTAGGGCGCCTCAAGGCGATTCTGGAGGCTTCGCCGTCGCATTAATCCCCGCCTTCCGGCGGCACAAGCGTCTACCTCCGCTCAGGGCAGCGCGGTGACGGTTGAGTGGCTGCTCATTCCGCTGGGCTTAGTGGTCGGAATCTATGGCACCCTGATCGGGGCCGGCGGCGGGTTCGCGCTCGTACCCGCCTTACTCTTCCTGTACCCAACCGCGAGTCCGGCTACCATCACCTCGATCTCGCTGGCCGTAGTGTTCTTTAACGCCGCCTCGGGATCCATTGCCTATGCCCGCGAACGGCGTATCGACTATCGCACCGGACTGGCGTTCGCCGCGGCCACGGTCCCGGGCGCGATAGTCGGGGCGCTCGTAGTCAGTCTGATTCCACGCTCCCTATTCGAAGGTCTGTTTGGCGTCTTGCTGCTCCTGACCGCGTTCGTGATCATGATCCGACCGACGCCCAAAATCGCGGGCTCGGCTGGCGAGCAGCCAGGTATGACTCAGCGTGTCGTGATCGACGCCCGGGGTGTCCGTTATGAGTACCGATTCCACCAGTGGAAGGGCTTGTTGATCTCAGTCGGTGTCGGCTTCCTGTCCAGCTTGCTGGGCATCGGGGGTGGGATCATCCACGTGCCGGCTCTGGTGCTCGTCCTCAACTTCCCGCCCCACATCGCCACGGCTACTAGCCAGTTCATTCTGGCCTTCATGACTTTTGCCGGTACCTCGGTGCATCTCGCCACGCGCGAGCTAGCGGTGGGCTCCGGACTGATCAGGTCGCTGCTCCTGGCGGCGGGGGTCATTCCGGGAGCGCAGATCGGGGCGGCGCTCTCACATAGGGTGAAGGGCGCGCTGCTGATCCGGCTCCTGGCAATCTCGTTGGCAGCGGTCGGTCTGCGCCTGATCGTGGGGTTATTCACTAGCCAATAGTCTCACCCCCACCCTAACACTCCCCCGTCGACGGGGAGGGGATGAGACTGGTAGCTGATCAGATAAAATCTGTCGTTCTAGAGAAGCACAACTTGGGGAGATTCGCGTGTCTAGCCGCCTAAGAGCGGGGATCCTTGCTGTCATTGTCGTCGCCCTGCTCGCTGGTTCCGCGATAGCTCTCTATCGCTACCTGCACCGTCCGGCGCCGTTCGCCGCGGTGCGGGGCGGTCCGAGCGCCGTGAGCCTAGCCTACCCGTCCGGTATCTCGGCCGACAGCGCCGGCAACCTCTACGTGTCGGACACCTCCAACAATCGGGTGCTGTTCTACCCGGCTAGCTCCAATACAGCGACACGCGTCTACGGCCAGCCTGACTCCACCAGTACCGCCGCGAACTACGGCGGGATCAGCGCCTCGAGCCTTTCCCTGCCATCTGGCGTGGCGCTGGACAGTGCTGGAAACCTGTACGTTGCCGACTCGGGGAATAACCGGGTGCTCGTCTACGCGACCGGCTCGACGATCGCGAACCGCGTCTATGGCCAGCCGGACTTCGCCAGCCATGAAGCTAACAACGGCGGACTGAGCGCGACAAGCCTCGCTTTCCCCTCCGGGTTGGCGGTCGATAGCTCGCGCAATGTGTTCGTCGCCGACACCGATAACAATCGGGTGCTCCTGTTCCCACGCGACGGTACGACCAGCACACGCGTGTACGGCCAGTCAGACTTCTCGGGCAATGGGGTGAACGCCGGTGGCGTGTCTGAAACCAGCCTCTCCCACCCATCTGGTCTGGCGGTCGATGCGTCGGGGAACCTCTACGTCGCCGACAGCCTCAATCGCCGAGTCCTCGCCTACGCGGGCGAGTCCACCGCTGCGAGCACCGTTTACGGCCAACCTAGCTTCACTAGCGCGGCACGAACGGACACTGTGGTGATCGGCACCGTCAAAAACAATAGCGAGGCGAGCGCAACCAGCCTCTCTCAGCCCTCCGGCGTACTGGTAGATGATTCGGGCGGCCTGTACGTGGCCGACACCGACAATAGCCGAATCCTCTTCTATCCGAGCGGCTCGACGAATGCGGCGCGGGTTTACGGTCAGCCCAGTTTGACGAGCAATACCGCCAACAATGGCGGAGTGAGCGCCGCCAGCCTCTCGTTGCCCTCCGGCTTAGCGCTGGATGGCGCCGCTAACCTGTACGTCACCGATTCTGCCAACCGCCGAGTCCTGGCCTATCCGAGTGGGGCGACCCAGGCCAACCGCGTCGTCGGCCAGACTGACTTCACGACGAAGGTCGAGCAGAACGTAGGGCCCGGCGTGATTAGCCTGGCTCGCCCGGCTTCGCTGGCAATGGATACGTCCGGCAATCTCTTCGCGGCGGACACGGCTAACAATCGGGTGCTCTCCTACACCAGCGATTCGGACACGCCCGCGCGGGTCTACGGCCAGCCCGATTTCACCTCTAAAGCCGACAACAACGGCGGCATCGGGCCATCGAGCCTGTCCTTCCCCCACGGGGTAGCGGTCGACAGCTCCGGCAGCCTGTACGTCGCGGACAGCGACAACAGTCGGGTGCTGCAGTTCGCAGGCGACTCCACGACCGCGGTTCGCGTTTACGGTCAGCCGGGCTTCGCGACCCAAACCGAGAACAATGGAGGAGCGAGCGCGAGCAGCCTCAGCCATCCGTTCGGCGTGGCCACGGACAGCGCCGGCAACCTCTATGTGGCCGATACGTCGAACAATCGGGTGCTCTTCTTCCTTGCGGGCTCAGCGACGGCCACCCGCGTGTACGGCCAGCCCAACTTCACGAGCAATACTGCCAACAACGGCGGTCTGAGCGCGACCAGCCTCAATCACCCCAACGCCCTGGCCGTGGACGGCTCGGGGAACCTCTACGTTGCCGATACCTCCAACCACCGGGCACTCTTCTTCCCCGCCGACTCCACCACTGCGGCCCGCGTCTACGGCCAGCCTGACTTCACCAGCGCCGCCCCCAGCAACGGCGGGGTCAGCGCGAGTAGCCTCGCGTTCCCGCGTGGAGTGGCGACGGACAACTCCGGCAACATCTACGTCGCCGACACATCGAACAACCGCGTGCTGTTCTTTTCCGGCGACGCGACGACTGCCGAGCGTGTCTATGGCCAGCCCGATTTCACCGCGAATCAGGCCAACAACGGCACGGCCGCCACCAGTCTGGCTTTTCCGTCGGGAGTCGCGGTCGATGCAGCCGGCAACCTTTACGTGGCCGATGCCGATAACAACCGTATTGGCGTCAATCCCGCCCCTGGCTCAGGAGGTTAAAAAGGAATTGTTTCGGGATCGTCGCATCCTTCGCCTGATCACCGCTCTTGTCTCATCCCCCTTGCTGTTCGTGGCGGTGGCGCCTGCCGGAGCGGCTGAGGTTACGCAGCAAGCGAAACCTGACCCGCGCTTCGGCCTGAATCAGGCCTGGGAAAACGGAACCGCCGCCGATACCGCCGGGGCTGGCTGGTCGCGCTTGACATTCTGGTGGAGCGCCTTCGAGCCCAACGGACCAACGCCACCTTCGTCTTCGTCGGAAGCCCCTCCGCCGATAACCAAGTCCACGCCGAACGGCTGGAACTACTTCGCCACCGACAACGACTCCTACATCAAGGCCGAGCTGGGCCGCGGCCGTGAGCTCGCGGGCGTTGTCCTGAACGTCCCCCGCTGGGCGGGCACCACGCCCTCGCCGGGCGCTGTCCCCAAGGGCCTCTATCTGCCCTATGACTCGCCGGAGAACTACTGGGGGCAGTTCATGAAGCAGCTCGCCAAGATATACGCGGGCCGCATCGATCGATGGATTATCTGGAACGAAGTCGACATTCCGTCCGGTCAGTGGGCAACCTGGGACGGGTCTGTCCAGGACTACGTCCAGCTCATGAAAGTCGCCTACCAGGCGGTGAAGGCCGGCAATCCGCGGGCGCAGGTCGCGCACTACGGTTCACCATGGTGGTACGACCACGGCGAGTACTTGAGCCACTTCCTCGACCTGGTAGCCGCCGATCCGGAGGCACCCGCTCACAATTACTTCTTCGACATCGGTGACCTACACCTGTACAGCCGTGCGGCTGACATCGCGAAGATCATCCCCTGGTACCGAGACCAGCTAGCCCAGCGCGGCATCCCGCCCAAGCCCATCATGATCGGTGAAACCAACGCCATCCCTTATGACGACCCGATCTGGCCGGCCGACAAGGCCGGTTTTCGCGTCAGCCAGGACGAGCAGGCTTCGTACCTGGTCGAGTCGATGGCCACTTATGTCGCGTTAGGGGTGGAGCGAGTTGGGATCAATCGCCTACTGGACGGAGAGGACTTCAAGGCCGGCGGCGAGCCGTTCGGGCTCCTCCGCAATGATGGGTCCAAACGGCCTGCCTACACGGCATTCGAGGTCGCGGCGCGCTATTTTGCTGGCGCCCAGCCCGCCACGTATCAGCCGCCTGGATCCGATGGCGTGACGGTGGTCACGATGAACCTGCCTGGACAGCGGATCAGCGTGGCCTGGACGCTCAAGCCCAACCCAGCCAGCGTGACGATCGAGCCGATATCAAGCGCGGGTCTGCTGGTGGGAAAATTCGGTAACTCCCAGCCGGTACAGCCGGATACCGACGGGCTCTATCGGTTCGATCTGACGGGCGCCACCGCGAACTCCAACGAGACGGACCCACTGGACTACGTAGTGGGTGGCAATCCGCTGATCCTTATCGAGCGTACCGACGGCACCCCGCCCAACCCGCTCGCCATTTAGCCTCTGTTAGAATGAGGCTGGCGACCAGTTCGCCAGATGGGGCAGTGGCGCAGCGGGAGCGCGCTTCCTTGGCATGGAAGAGGTCAGGGGTTCGATTCCCCTCTGCTCCACCCCACCGAGTGCCGAGTCCCAGTGCTCGGCACTCTGTTTTTGATTTAGGGGAGATTCTTGGCCGAGAAGTACCAGCCGCTCGAGGTCGAGCCGCGCTGGCAAGCTGAGTGGGAGCGGTCTGGCCTCTACAAGACCCCGAACCAGTCCGATAAGCCCAAGTACTACGCCCTGGTCATGTTCCCCTATACGTCGGGCGATCTCCACATTGGTCACTGGTACAACTACGCCCCCGCCGATGCCCACGCCCGCTTCAAGCGCATGCGCGGCTTCAACGTGCTGGAGCCGATCGGCTTCGATGCGTTCGGACTCCCCGCCGAGGAGGCGGCCATCAACCATGGCATCCACCCCTTCAAGTGGACCATGGATGGCATCCGTCGCATGGAGAGCCAGCTCAAGACCATCGGGGCCATGTTCGACTGGGACCGAGAGATCGCGACCTGCCTGCCCGATTACTACCGCTGGAACCAGTGGCTCTTCCTCAAGTTCTACGAGCGCGGCCTGGCGTACCGAAAAAAGGCGCCCGCGAACTGGTGCCCCCACTGTCAGACCGTCCTGGCCAACGAGCAGGTCATAGCCGGCCACTGCGAGCGC
>DASXTD010000110.1:0-11602 GCA_036505655.1 Chloroflexota bacterium | reverse complement strand
ATCCGCTTCTGGTCGACGCCAAAATGCGGGCCTTCTACGAGTCGAGAGGCTGGACGCTCGATCGCTGGCTCAGCCAGGGCATCGCGCTCGACAACGCCATCATGGACGGCTTCCCCGAGGTGACGTTCGGGATCCATCTTTGACGCGGCAACCAGGCGAGCCGGTGGCTCGTCGAGGGCGACTACGAGCCGATTGCCCGCCAGGTCTTCCAGGGTACCAGCGCCCAGCGGGTGCTGCTCGAATATGACGACGCCCGCTCGGGCGGATTCGAACCGCTGCGCTGGGTACCGGACGACAAGGTTGTTGTGCTTGGTCTAGTAACGACCAAGAATCCCAGGCTCGAATCGATCGAGGAGCTAACCGAGCGAGCTCGCGAAGCAGCCCGTTACGTTCCGCTCGAGCGGCTTGCAATCAGCCCACAATGTGGCTTCGCCAGCTCGATCCTCGGCAATGCGCTCAGCTTAGACGACGAGCGCCGAAAACTGGATCGGTTGGTGGAAGCCTCGAGGGCTATCTGGTCCGGCTAGTGGTTCCGCGCTGAGGCGAGCCTTATCCCAGCTGCCCCACCGCGAAGATGTTGCCGTCCGGGTCCTTGAACCAGCCGCCCCGCCAATTGCCGATCGAGGCGATGCCTTCGACCGTCTTGAGGCCCGGAAAATCGTAATTCTCGAACTTGACCCCCTTCGCCTTGAGGTCCTTTACAGCCCCATCCAGGTCACTGACTTCAAAGCTAGCCAGCGTGTGTTCGGCTTTCGACGCCCCGCCCTCGTAAATCGCCAATCGGCTGCCACTGCCGCAGTCGTAACCATAGTGCCCGGGAGCCTGGAGCGAAGAGTCGGGCTTGAGTCCCAACACTCCCCCGTAGAACTGCTTGGCTTGCTCGAGGTTGGTCACGCGCACTGTGGTCACGGCGCTTTTCATGCTCAGCATGGCATCCGCTCCTTTTGGCGATGATGTAGACGGTCCACTATACCGCTGCCGCATCAGCCCAGCCAGGCCACGGGCTGCGCGAACGCCACAAACTTGTCATGCTTCAGCCGGGCAGAGATGCCGCCAGCCTGCTATATTCGGTCCTCGCGGCCAAACCCGGCTCACCTGCCTGACGTCCTCTTTGCGAGCAGCCGCGTTCATTCAGAGGAGCGCGTGTGAAGTTTGAGCTTGAAATCGGTCCCCAGTACGCGAGGAAGGCGAGCCCGTGCCGCCAATCGCAAGAATACGAAAGCACCCCGGTCCATCAGGGCTCATTCATCGAGGATCTGAACAGCCCCGGCCAGGCTACGTCCCCACGAACCGCTAGCAACTGGCAGCAATGAGAAGTCTACGGCGCGTCCCACAAACGTTGTTCGCCACCACCGCGATGTTGTTCGCGGCCTGCGCTCCCGCCGCGTCAATCCCAGCGGCTCAGTCTGGAACCCAGCCGGCGCCATCAGCCACGCCAAAACGAATCGTCGTTTCGGTGCAGGCCGAGCCGGCCGTCATCATCCCCAAGCTGTCCCGCGTCCTTCCCGGCAGTGAGGCCATGGAGGTACTGGTCAACTCCGGCATGACGATCGTCTCCCCCATCGGCCTCTCGCCTCTGGTCGCCGAAGCTGTCCCCACCGTGGAGAATGGCCTCTGGAAACTCCTGCCAGACGGCCGCATGGAAACGACCTGGAAGATCCGCCCGAACGCCGCCTGGCACGACGGAACGCCGTTCACCGCCCAGGACCTGGCCTTCACCGCCACCGTCGGGACCGACATCCCCTTTTTCCGCCACGCCGCCTACGTTGCACTCACCTCGGTCGAGGTCGTCGATCCTCACACGGCATTGGTCCACTGGGACCGCCCTAATATCCTGGCAGACGCGGTCTTCAGCAGCAGCCTGGATAAGGCCGTCTACACCGCCCCCCTCCCCAGGCACCTCCTTGAGCAGCCATACCTGACCGAAAAGACCAGCTTCGATCAGCTTCCCTACTGGACCAATCAGTTTGTTGGCACCGGCCCGTTCCGTCTGCGCGAATGGGTCCAGGGGAGCCACATGCTGCTCGAAGCTAACGACCAGTACGTTCTCGGCCGACCCAAAATCGACAGCCTGGACGTCCGCTTCCTAGGCGAGGCCAACGCAGTCGTCACCAACGTGCTAGCGGGAGCCGTCGATGTCACTCTCGGACGCGGCCTGGCCATCGATCAGGCACTCGAGATCCAGGCCCAAAAACCGGATGCTGACGTCAAGATCGGCAAGTTCAACTGGGTCACAATCTACCCGCAGTTCCAGGGCCCCAGCCCGTCCGTCATCCTCGATCTCAACTTCCGCCGGGCTCTCATGCACGCGCTCGACCGCGAGGAAATGGTCACCAGCATCCAGAAGGGCTTGGTCCCGGTTGCACACGCCTACATCGGGCCCACCGATCCTTACTACAAGGATATCGAGTCGAGCATCGTGAAATACGAGTTCGACCCTCGCAAGTCGGTCCAACTTCTCGAAAGCCTGGGGTATCGGCGCAGCGGCGACGGCCCGTTCCGCGACCCGACGGGACAGACGCTCTCAATAGAAGTCCGCACCACCGCCGAGAATTCCATCCACAAGGTCACTCTGCCCGTGGTCACGGACTTCTGGCAGCAAGTGGGCGTGGATGCCCAGCCCGCCTTCACCCCGATCCAACTGCAGACCGACCGCAAGTATCGGGCCACCTATCCTGGATTCGAGATGATCCAGCACCCCAATCAGGTGCTGGCCATCTCCGACTTCCACAGCCGCGAGACTGCCTTACCAGAGAACAATTACACTCGATCCGGCAACAACGGCGGCTACATGAATTCGGAGCTGGACGCGCTTGTCGATCGGTTCTTCCAGACCATTCCCCAGCGGGACCGTACGCAAATCCTGGGGCAGATCATGCACCACATCACCGAGAATCTCACTCAGATGGGCCTCTTCTACCAGATGGAGCCAAATATAGTGAGCAAGCGACTCATCAACGTCGAAGCCAAGACCAGCGGCTCGACGCCTGTCTGGAACGTCCAGGACTGGGACCTGCGGAACTAGGAGGAGCAAATGGCCGAGATCGCTGTCGCCATCGGTAGCTCGCACACTCCGGGGCTCAACCATTCCGCCGAGCACTGGCTGACACGGGCTGAGTTTGACCGCAAACACATCGAGACCCAGGGTCTGGGCGACTACGAGGCGCTAGCCCGGGAAAAAGCAGCCTGGATCGGCCCCGAGCTCACGAGAGAGCGGATATTCGAGCGGTACGACGCCTGCACCCGAGCATTGGGCACGCTTGCCGGGACCCTCGCCGAAGCCAAGGCCGATGTGGTCGTGATCATCGGCGACGACCACCGAGAGGTCTTCTCCGCCCAGCACATGCCCGCTTTCAACATTCACTGGGCGGAAGAGATCTACTGCCCGCCCTTCGCATCTCGCCAGCCGGGCATGCCAGCGCCGGATGGCCCCGCGCCCGAATCGGGCCCGCACATCTACCCCGGCGATACCGAATTCGCGGAGCATCTGCTCCATTCGGTCGTGCAGGACGGCTTCGATGTCTCCCACTCCCGCACGCTGCGGGCAGCGGGCCTCGGCCATGCTTTCGATTTCATCGTTCGCCGCATCATGAATGAGGAGCGCATCCCGCTGGTGCCGGTACTCCTCAATACGTATTACGCGCCCAATCAGCCCACTGCGGCCCGCTGCTACGCGCTTGGCCGCGCGATCCGCCGAGCCATCGATGACTGGCCGAGTGACAAGCGAGTGGCCATCATCGGCTCCGGCGGGCTTACGCACCACATCATCGACGAAGCGATGGACAAGGTTATTTTGAACGGCATCCACGATCGTGATGTCGAGGCGCTCACTTCCTACCCGGAGCAGGTCTACGTGGACGGCACCTCGGAAATCAAAGCCTGGATCACGCTGGCCGGTGTCATGGAAGAGGACGACCGCGAAATGCAGCTGGTCGATTACCAGCCCTTCTATCGGTCCCCCGCCGGCACCGGCTGTGCCAACGCCTTCGTGTATTGGCGCTAACCCAGATCACCAAGTAATCAAGTAATAAGGAGGCGCAGCGAAGCGGAGCCGCCTCGGGGGCCAACTGCCGAGGGGTCTGCATTCCTGCGGCCGTAAAAAGGAGGACCTGATGGCCGTCTCACGGGAGCGATACGAGTACCTTCCACGACGGGAAGCCCACGGCGAGGGCTCAGGGCAGATTGCACGCGGCATGATTCCGCCTGCTGTGAAGGTCCCCACCAAAGCTGGCACTTTCATCTACTCGTCAATGATGTCCGGCCACGACGATCAGGATCCCAACCACGCCCTGCCCGAGACCGTTGAGAAAGAAGCCGAAATCCTGTTTCGTCACATTCGCCAGATCGTAGAGACTGCTGGCGGCAAGCCCAGCAACATTCTGAACCTCACCCTGTTCGTCATGGACGACAAGTATCGCGCGAACCTGGAAACCGAGCTGCAGAAAATGTTTCCGGATGGCAAGCGGCCCGCCTATCACGTCCTGAACGTGGCGCCCAAGGGCCTTCGCGTCGAGCGCGTCCAGGCCGTCACCACCGCCTGCGTCCCTGCGTAAGAGTCTGCGGGGACGGTTGAGGAGAGGGGGCACCCCGTTTGCTGACCGCTGAGGAAAATGACTACCTAACGAGGGTTGGGCCGAGCACGCCCGCCGGGGAGCTCCTGCGTCGCTACTGGTTCCCCTGCGCGGTGCTACAAGACCTCACCGACGAGTCGCCCACCAAGTTCATTCGCCTCCTGGGCGAAGACCTGGTGCTCTTCAAGGACAAAGGTGGGCGTGTGGGGCTGCTGGGCGATCACTGCCCCCATCGCGGCGCTTCGCTCCTCTACGGCCGGGTCGAGGAGCGCGGCATCGCCTGTGCTTATCATGGATGGCTGTATGACACCCAGGGCAACTGCCTGGGAACCCCCGCTGAGCCGGCAGATAGCCTCTTGCATCTCACCGTCAAGCACAAGGCCTATCCCGTGCGGAAATACGCGGGCCTGTACTGGGCCTACCTCGGCCCCCTCCCAGCTCCCGAGATTCCCCATTACGACGTATGGGCCCGTAAAGACGGCCGTCGCAGCATCGTCATCCAACCTCGCCTCGACTGCAACTGGTTCCAGGCCATGGAGAATTCGGTGGATGGGCCCCACGCCTACATCCTGCACCAGGAGTTCCTGACTCATCGAGCGGCATCGGTCGGTAGTAGCAATACAACGCAGGGATTCACCGAGGGGATCGCCGAGTGGCGCTACGATCCTGCCCCCATTGGCATCATGAAAACTCGCGTCTGGAAAGACGGGCACGCCGAATCCCACCCGCTCATCTTCCCGAACATGCTGCGGCAGGGAAACAGCACCCAGATTCGAGTGCCCATCGATGATGAGCACACCTGGCACATCCGCATCGAGTTCACTCCCACCGAGGACGGTCGCGAAGTGGACCAGGCCGATGAGGATGTCCTGGTGCGATACGATGAGCCCTACAAGATGCCAGCCGACGCGCTGCACCCCGGAACTCATTTCGACATGCTGGCTCAAGTGGCCGCGCAGGATTTTATGGCCTGGGAAACGCAGGGTCCGATCGCTGACCGGTCCAAGGAGCGTCTCGGCACGGCAGATTGGGGCGTGGCAGCGTTTCGGGAGCTGACCAAAGCCGAGATCGCCAAGGTCCAGGAGGGACTCGATCCAATGGGCGTGACCCGCGATCCTGACCAGGCCATCATCGACACCAACCTGTCTGAATCACTGAAGCAGATGTCTCGAAGGGGCTAACCGGATGCTCACACAAGATGAAAACGACTTCCTTACGCGGGTCGGCCCGGGCACGCCGGCGGGAGAGTTACTTCGCCGCTATTGGATCCCCTGCGCCGTGGCTCTGGAGCTTACAAACGAATCACCCACCAAGTTCGTCCGCCTCCTCGGCGAAGACCTGGTCCTCTTCAAAGACAAGGGCGGGCACACGGGCCTGCTCGGCGATCACTGCCCGCATCGGGGCGCATCGCTCCTGTACGGCCGGGTCGAAGAGCGCGGCATCGCCTGCGCCTATCACGGTTGGTTGTACGACACCGCCGGCAACTGCCTGGAAACCCCAGCCGAGCCCGCGGACAGCCACTTGTACCTCACGGTCAAGCACAAGGCCTACCCAGTCCGGAAGTACGTCGGCCTGTACTGGGCCTATATGGGCCCGCTGCCAGCTCCGGAGATTCCACACTACGATGTGCATTCCCGGACCGACGGTACGCGCGAGATCTATATCCAGCCGATGCTGGACTGTAACTGGCTGCAACCCACGGAAAATTCGGTGGACCCGGTTCACTCCCATTTCCTACACGAGGATCTGCTTCACCTGGGACCGCCCACCCGCTCGCCGGAACAGTTCACCTTCCGTGAATACGAGTACGGGATCATGAAGAGCCGGCTGGCACGCGGACGGCGAGAAGAGCATCCGCTGATCTTCCCCAACATCCTGCGCCAGGGCAACGGTACCCAAATCCGCGTGCCGGTCGACGATACACACACCCTGGTCATTCGGGTGCAGTTCACGCCGTCCGAGAGGGAGACTTCAGACCCGCATCGCGATGACCCGCCCGTGTTCTACGTGGCTCCCTACAAGACCCCGGCGGACGCCGTTTACCCGGTTGCGCGTTTTAGTCTGACCCGGGACGTGCAATCTGAAGACCATATGGCATGGGAATCGCAGGGGCTGATCGCAGACCGCGCGCACGAGCGGCTGGCATCGACCGACCGCGGCATCGTCATGTACCGGGACATGCTCCAACGTGAGATCTTGAGAGTTCAAGAAGGGGCAGACCCCCTGGGCGTCATTCGGGATCCAGACCATCCGATCATCGATACCAACCTGGATGACACGCTAGCCGCGGGCATCATTACCCGCGAGCGGACGTCGGTCAGGCGAGCCGAGCCATAGCATGATCTCTCAAGAGGAGAACGACGTACTCACCCGCGTGGGGCCAGGCACCGCCTGCGGTGACCTCATGCGGCGGTACTGGCAGCCGGCCGCGCTCGTCGAGGAGCTGCCGGTCGGTAGCGCCCCGCTGCCGATTCGGCTCCTCGGTGAAGACCTCGTCCTCTATCGCGACGATCGCGGACGCTCTGGCCTCCTTGGCCTCCATTGCTCGCACCGCGGAGCCGACCTCAGCTACGGCCGCGTGGAGGATGGCGGTCTGCGCTGCATCTACCACGGCTGGCTCTACGACCTTAACGGCCGCTGCCTCGAACAGCCCGGCGAACCCGCCGGCAGCATGTTCCACGAGAAAATCTTGCATCGGGCATATCCCTGCGTCGAGGCCGGTGGCATGGTCCTGGCATACATGGGGCCAGGCGAGCCGCCCCTCGTTCCGTCCTACGAGTTTCTGACGGTCAGCGACGAGCATCGCTTTGCCACCAAGATCTATCACGAGTGCAACTACTTGCAGTCGCTCGAAGGAAATCTCGACCCCACCCATGTGCCTTTCCTACACGCAATGTCCCGCAACTCGGATGGCTCAGCGGGTGTGCGGCGACACGTACCGTCAGGGATGGAGGTCGAGCAGGCCGAGTTCGGCGCTCGCCTCTTCCGCACCAGCCTCCAGCAGGGGCACACCCACGCCCGCATCACCAATTTCGTGCTGCCCGACATCAGCGCCATCCCCGCCGGCAGCGATGAGGGCTACACGGTCAACTGGCACGTCCCCATCGACGACACACACCACTGGAAATACGTCTGCATCTTCAATCGCAACCGACCGCTCGACGCTGACGAAGTCCGCGGCCAGCGCTCTGAGATGGCCGACGGCTACCGCCTGACCCGGACGCTCGGCAATCATCACCTCCAGGACCGCGAACAAATGCAGACGCGGACCTTTTCAGGCCTTGGTTTCGGCTTCCAGGCGCATGACGCAGCCGCCACTGAGACCCAGGGGCCGATTCAGCAGCGCACGCAAGAGCACCTGGGAACCGGCGACGCTGGGGTGCTGGCCATACGCAAATCGATCCGGCAGGCTATCGAGATGGTTCAGGCCGGCCGGGAGCCGCCGCAAGTGATCCGGGGCGGAGCCGAACACAAAGCCGCGGCGGTTGTGGTCACGAACGCGATGTTGCCTCCCGACGCCGACGGCATGGCTTTCCTGCGAGAATCGGTGCGGCAGGCAGAGCAAGTCCATGAAAAAGTCCGGTAGGGCGGGGGCTTGTCCCCCGTCGCACAGCCTGCCCCCTCGCCCTCTAAGAGAGGGAGAGGGTTGGGGTAAGGTGACTGCTCCTTACCGGACTTCAGTTTCAGGACACAAGGATAGAGATCAATTTTCTGAGTGAGGAGACACTGATGGCGTTCAAGCGACAGGTGATCATGCCCCCGGGACGCACGCGACTCCACTCGCCCGTGCCCGAGGGCATGCGTTGCGGAGATTGGCTGTTCAGCTCACTGCTCGGTCCTACGGGGGGCGGAGGTGTATCCGCCGGTGACCCGGTGGGCGATGCGCGCCTGCTTTTCAAACGCATCAACGATATCCTGGAATCCGCCGGTGGTACGCCCGACAACCTGGTCCACCTGGGCGTCTACGTCCTGGATGACGAAGATCGCCAGGCCATCAACGTTGCGTGGGGCGAGATGTTCCCGGACGGAGCGGGGCGGCCCGCCCGTTACATCCTGAACGTCGACCCCGAGGGCACTCATTGGCGCTTCGCGGCTCAGTTCACCGCGGTGCTCGGGGACAACCTGGGCAAGCCCGTCTTCTCCCCCATGATCACCGGCCACGCCAAGGGCTCGAACCAGATTCCTGCTGATCGCGAGCGCGAAGTGGACGTGATGTTCGATAACTTGAAGTCCTGGGCGGAGAGCGCCGGCGGCTCGCTCGCGAACGTCGCCAGCGTCATGGTCTACTGCATGCAGGATGATGGGCGCCAGCCCCTCAACACGGGCTGGGCTAAGGTCTTCCCCGACACGACCGACCTGCCCTGTCGGCAGACTTTGGTCATGCGCCCGGACGGCCTCCAGGAAGGCAACTTCGGCGCTTTCGCCACCGCTATCCTTTAACGGAGCGATCCAGTGCTCAAAGAAGACAACGAGCTACTTACTCAGACCTCCGCGGGCAGGCCTATGGGCGATCTGATGCGGCAATACTGGATCCCCGCATTGATTTCGGAAGAAATCCCCGACCGCGATGGCCCCCCTGTCCAGGTCCGCCTCCTGGGCGAGCGGCTGATCGCGTTTCGCGATACAGACGGCCGCATTGGCCTGCTCGAAGAAGCCTGCTCCCATCGTGGCACCTCGCTCTTCTACGGTCGCAATGAAGAATGCGGACTCCGCTGCATCTACCATGGCTGGAAGTACGACGTGCATGGCCACGTCCTCGAGACGCCCGCCGAGCCGGCCGACAGCACGTTCAAGAGCAAGCTCAAGCACCGGGCCTACCCCACCCATGAAGTTGGCGGCATCGTTTTTGCGTACCTGGGCCCTAGCTCCACCCCGCCTCTTTTCCCGAACTACGAGTGGGCCAACGCCGCGCCCGACCATCTGTACGTCACCAAGTCTCTGCTGGAGTGCAATTGGCTCCAGGGCCTGGAGGGCGAGTGCGACAACTCGCATCTCGAATACCTCCATCGTGAGGCGAGGGCTGATAAGTCGGTCCGCGAGATGAAGGCGGACAATCCGATCTGGGAATGGGAAGAGACCGATTTCGGCCTCCGCTATGTGACGCATCGGCCACGCCCTGATGGCGCCGAAAACATCGGTGTCAAGAGCTTTGTTTTGCCCTGCTCCGCCTACCTGGGCACCGGTCTCGCCTCCCAGGGGCTCGGCTACGAGGTCCACACTTACGTGCCCGCGGATGATTTGACGACCTGGCGCTACGACTTTGGCCACATCCGACCCCGGCCAGCCCAGGCCAGCGATGTGCACCGCCGCATTCAGATCGGGCCCGATTACCGACGCGTCCGTACTCAGAGCAACCACTACCTGCAGGACAGGGCCCTCCAGCGTGACGAGGATTACACGGGGATCGAGGACTTCCTGAACGAGGATGCCTGCGTTACCGAGACCATGGGCTCCATCATGGACCGGCGGCGCGAGCATCTGGGCACTAGCGACCAGGCGATCATCGCCGTTCGCCATTACCTCCTGAACACGGTGCGCACCTTTCAGACTACTGGAGCTGCCCCCCACATAGTCACCGATCCCGAGCTCAATGATTACCGTCATGCCGACGCCCTGGCTGCCAACGTGCCCGGCGGCGACTGGCACGCGTTCTTCCCGCATCTGGTGAAGGAAGCCAGGCAACTCGCGGACGTGAGCGAAGCCGATCTCACGGTCAGCTTCGAGCGACGCGACGTGGGCACTCCGAGAGACAGCTTCCCGATCAGGCACAACGTAGCGTTGGAGCAACCTGTCATTCCGAGCGAGGCGAGGAATCCGTAGCCCCGATCCCTTCCGCGGTGGCGGGGAGGGCGGGGAGCAGGCTCATTTTTGATCCCCTCCCCCCTCGCGGGGGAGGGTTAGGGAGAGGGGGAATCATGGCACAGATTGTCCTGGGGATGGGAACCTCCCACGCCCCCTTCTTGAATGGCGGACCCGAACGCTGGGCCGAGGGCGGCAAACGCGACATGACAGACCTCAAGGGCGGCGGCATGCCCATGAACCCTGACTACCCCAAGCTGATCAAAGAGCGCGAGAGCTGGATCGGGAAAGAGCTCACGCCCGAGGTCTGGCAGCGGCGCCATGAGGCATGCCAGTCCGCCATCGCCACGCTGAGCAATGTCTTCGAAGAGACCGCCCCCGACGTTGCGGTCGTCATCGGTGACGACACCCACGAAGTGTTCTTGCCCGAAGAGCATATCCCGGCTGTGGACGTCTTCTGGGGCGCGACTCTGCCCTGGGTTCCATGGGGTCAGCGCGCCCCCCAGGCTGTGCCTCCGCGTCCCCTCCCCGGCCAGCCTTCCCTGGGCGAGCATATGATCCGCAGCCTCATCGCGGACGAGTTCGACGTCTCACACACCCGAGAGGTTCCGGAGGGCCGCTCGGTCGGCCACGCCTTTGATTTCGTCTATAGCCGCATCATGGGCGGCAAGGTCCCCACGCACGTCCCCATCTGGCTGAACACGTACTACTTTCCCAATGTGCCGACCCTCAGTCGCAGCTACGCGCTCGGTCGGGCGGTGCGGCGTGGCATCGAGAGCTGGGACAACAACGCACGCGTCGCTGTGATCGGCACCGGCGGCTTGAGCCACATGATCATCGACGAGGCACTCGACCGAGAGTTCTTGGCCGTGTTGCAGGAGAAGGACGAGGAAGCCCTCACTCGCATGCCCGAGGAGCCGTTCGTGTTCGGGACCTCGGAAGACCGCAACTGGCTGGTGGCGGCCGGCGCCATGCACGACTCCGACGTCTCCATGAACCTGGTCTGCTACGAGCCCTGCTACCGTTCCCCCGCCGGCACCGGCTGCGCCTGCGCTTTCGCCTACTGGAAGTAGCGGGTGCCGGCTTATCCGGCTCTGGCCTAGCGGGTACGGTCCCGGCAGCGTCAATGGCTGGTATAATGACCATGTGACCAGAAAAATGACCGCCACCGAGGTCAAGGCCAAGATCCTGGGACTCCTCGATGACGTTGCTGCGGGCGAGGAAGTCGAAAT
>DASXTD010000109.1:0-24945 GCA_036505655.1 Chloroflexota bacterium | reverse complement strand
AGGCAGTACACCGGATCATCCTGACGTCGTCCGGGGGAGCGCTTCGTGACGTGCCGCTGTGCGAGCTAGAAGCCGTAAAGCCGGAGCAGGCCCTGCAGCACCCCACCTGGTCCATGGGGCCCAAAATCACGATCGATTCGGCGACTCTTATGAACAAAGGACTGGAGATCATCGAAGCGAGTTGGCTGTTTTCAGTGCCCGCGTCCATGGTCAGCGTGATGCTGCACCGCCAGAGCATCGTTCATGCGGTGGTGGAGTTTCGAGATGGCTCCAGCAAGGCTCAGCTCTCTACGCCGGACATGCGGTTCCCGCTCTTACATGCACTGGTCTACCCCGAGCGGCCATCCGCAGACCTTCCGACACTGGACCTGCTCGCGGCTGGGGGCTTGACCTTCGAGCCAGTGGATGACGAACGGTATCCGGCGTTGCACCTAGCCCGAGAAGTAGCGGAAGCGGGGAGCTCCTACCCGGCGGCGCTGAACGCGGCTAATGAGATTGCCGTCGAACGATTTCTGACTGGCGACCTCGGCTTTACCCAGATCGTGCCGGTCGTCAAGCGCACGCTCGATCTGCATCAGCCCGAGAAGGATCGGTCCCTCGCTGCGATCCTGGCTGTGGACAGCTGGGCGCGGGCCGTAGCGCGAGAGATGGACTGCTAAGCGATTTTTGCCTGCCTCCATGTGCCAGCCAGTTAGACTGAGAGACTAAATGGAAAAACTTGCCATTCTGCCAATTCTGCTCATGTTGCTTATCCTGCATGAGTTGGGTCACTTCGTAACCGCGCGTCTAAACGGGATCAAGGTCGAAGAATTCGCGGTTGGTTTCCCTCCCCGGATAGCCAGCGTGGTGCGGGGAGGAATCCGTTATTCGCTGAATTTGCTTCCGTTGGGTGCTTACGTGCGGATGCTGGGGGAAGAGGACCCCACCAGTCCGGGCAGCTTCGCCAGCAAGTCGAAGTCTCAGCGGGCGGTCGTGCTGGCAGCTGGCCCGGCGGTCAACCTGATCTCGGCCGTCCTGGTGTTCGCGCTCGCCTACGGCACTGGCTGGCCCGATCCCTCCGCGGCCATAGTGCGAGTTCAAGAGGTCGTAGCCGGCACTCCGGCCGAGCAAGCGGGATTACAACCGGGTGACGTACTTCGTCTCGCAAATGGCCAAGCACTGGGCTCGCCCGCCCAGTTCCGAGATTTCACAGATGCCCACCTGGGCCAACTGATCGTCCTGACCGTGGAGCGGCAGAGCCAGATGCTTGATCTCCCAATCGTGCCGCGGGCGAGTTGGCCCCAGGGCCAGGGGCCACTCGGCATTCGGCTCTCGACCACGCTGGTGCCGGTGCCCCACGATCCGATCAGCTCGTTAGGGTTTGGCTTACGCCAGACCTTTGATCTGGTGGGGCTGACGCTCAGCGCGCCCGTCATGGCTATTCGCGGAGATCTGCCCTTCGAGGATGTTCGACCCATCGGGCTGCCAGGGATGACCCAATTGGCCGGGGAAGCCGCCCAGACGGTCGTACAGACGGGCTCGTTCTTCTTTGTCCTGCTCCTGACCGCGACTCTCAGCGCCGGCATGGGCGTGTTTAATTTTCTGCCTTTGCCCGCCCTCGATGGCGGTCGTCTTCTTTTCGTCGCCATCGAGGCCGTTCGCGGTCGGCGGTTGGCACCGGAGCGGGAGGCCCTGATTCACTTGGCCGGATTCGTGGCGCTGATATCCATCGTGGCCGCTGTCTCCCTGTACGAGCTGAGCTCGCCGCTCCCACTCTTTGGGCCTCGCTAGGCAGCGGTCACCAAGGTCCTGAACCAGCACAAGCAGTTGACAAGCGGTCCCTGACGTCCTTACACTGAGACGGGATCGTAGTCATAAGAGGCGTAGTGTCTAGTTTTTCCGTCGACATGTCCTAACGCGCTGCCCTGCGCGGCTCAGGTGTTCCTAGTCCGAAATTTGTCCTAGGAAACCTTTTCCCCTCGTCGCAGTCAGCAATTAAGCGGAGCGGCCTCGGGATCAAACCGTGGGGCCGAGAGCGAGTCAGTGCCGTAAATAAGCGGAGTGGCCTCGGGATGAAACCCTAGGCCGAGAGCCCGTCAGTACCGTAGATGCAGAAGGAGTATCTCGTATGGCAATAGCCCCCCGTTTCGCTTCGCCGTTGGAGATTCGCAGGCATCCGGAGCGCGTGTCGTTTGCACGCATCCCTGAGGTGCTGCCGATGCCCAACTTGGTGGATGTACAGCGACGGTCGTTCCAGTGGTTCATCGATGAGGGCATCAAGGAAGTCTTCGACGAAGTCTCGCCGATCCAGGATTTCACCGGCCGCAACATGGATCTTGAGCTGGCTGTGGCGGGTCCTAACGGCGAGCCGTCCTACCGTTTTACCGACCCGAAATACAGCGAGGAGGAGTGCCGCGAGGCCGACCTGACGTATGCCTCTTCGCTGCGGGTGTGGACACGCCTGACTACGAAAGGCGAAGAGGGCGAGCAGAAGGAGATGGAGATCTTCATGGGAGATTTGCCCATGATGACCTCCCATGGCACCTTCATCATTAATGGCGCCGAGCGTGTCGTGGTGAGCCAGCTCGTGCGTTCCCCGGGCGTGTATTTCACCCTAGACGAGGATGAGACGAGCCGACGCCCGCTGTGCAAGGGTAAACTCATCCCCAGCAGGGGCGCCTGGCTGGAGTTCGAGACATCGAACCGCGACGTTCTCTCGGTCAAAGTAGACCGCAAGCGCAAGATCCCTCTAACCACCTTGCTGCGAGCCGTCGCGGCCCTCCAAGATGACGAAGAAGTAGGGCTCATTCCGGGCCTGCGAGAAGGCTCTGATGAAGAGCTACTCGCGCTGTACGAGAGCGTAGACAGCCACGCTGACCACCATTTCATCCAGTCCACTATCGACCGGGATCCGACCAAATCGTCCGATGAGGCCGTCATCGATTTCTATCGACGGCTCCGTCCGGGTGATCCTCCCACGGTCGCTAACGCCAAGGCGCTGCTGAAGTCGCTGCTGTTCAATTTCCGCCGTTACGACCTGGGCAAGGTGGGCCGTTACAAGGTCAACCGCCGCCTCAGCCATCCGGACCCGTTGATCAAGCGGGTGCTGACGCCCCAGGATTTGATCGCCATCGTGCGCGAAATGATCATCATGAACACGGGCCGAGGCGAGGCCGACGACATCGACCACCTGGGCAATCGGCGGGTGCGTGCGGTGGGTGAGCTGATCCAGAACCAGTTCCGAGTTGGCCTCCTGCGTATGGAGCGCGTGGTCAAAGAGCGTATGAGCATCATCGAGCCGGCGACCGCCACGCCTTCCACATTGATCAATATTCGGCCCGTGGTGGCCGCTATGCGCGAATTTTTCGGAGGCAGCCAGCTTTCGCAGTTCATGGACCAGACGAACCCGGTCGCCGAGCTGACCCATAAGCGGCGCCTATCAGCCCTTGGGCCGGGCGGCCTGTCCCGAGACCGAGCCGGTTTCGAGGTCCGCGATGTTCACCACAGCCACTATGGCCGTATCTGTCCAATCGAGACACCTGAAGGTCCGAACATCGGCTTGATTGGATCGCTGGCGACCTACGGGCAGATCAATGAATACGGTTTCATCGAGACGCCATACCGGGTGGTGAGCCACCAGGTGGATAACGTCGCCGCCCAGACGGTGGGGAAGACGCTCTCGGAGACGGTCACTGATGGCAAGAAAGAAGTGGCGGCGAAGGGGACGACCATCGACGATGCGCTCGCCAAAAAGCTGGCCGGATTGAAAGATGCTCGGATCATTCGCATAGAGCCGTTTGTCACCGACCAAATTCGGCTCTTGCCTGCCGACGAAGAGGACCACTACACCATCGCCCAGGCCAACGTGCGCCTGAATGAAGATGGAAGCTTCATGGATGAGCAGGTATCGGTTCGTCACGGGCCCCACTTCTCGATGGCTTTGCCGAGTGAGGTGGACTACGTGGACGTCTCGCCGCACCAGATCGTAAGCGTCGCGGCAGCATTGATCCCCTTCCTCGAGCACGACGACGCCAACCGAGCGCTGATGGGCGCCAACATGCAGCGTCAGGCGGTGCCGCTGGTCGCGCCTGAGGCGCCTCTCGTGGGCACCGGCATGGAGGTTCAGACCGCGCGTGACTCCGGCCAGGTTCTGCTGGCGCCTTTCGACAGCTCGGTCGAGAGCGTGGACGCCGGCCACGTGGTGCTGCGGGCACTAGAAGAGGATGGCGGCAGCACCCCTCCCAGACGAGAGACGGTGACGCTCCGCAAATACGCCCGCTCCAACCAGGGCACATGCATGAACCAGCGGCCCATCGTACGGCGCGGCCAGAAAATTCGGGCGGGCCAGCCGCTGGCCGACAGCTCTTCGACCCAGGGCGGGGAGCTCGCCCTCGGTCAGAACGTGCTGGTGGCGTTCATGTCGTGGGAAGGCAGCAATTTCGAGGACGCAATCATCCTGAGCGAAAGCATCGTCCGGGATGACAAGTTCACTTCGGTTCACATCGAAAAACACGAGATCGAGGCACGGGACACGAAGCTCGGTCCCGAGGAGATCACGCGCGATATTCCTAATGCCGGTGACGATGCCCTGCGCGACCTCGACGAAGAAGGAATTATCCGGGTGGGTGCTGACGTGACCCCTGGAGACATTCTGGTAGGCAAGATCACGCCCAAGGGTGAAACCGAGCAGACCGCCGAGGAAAGACTACTACGCGCGATCTTCGGCGAGAAGGCGCGCGAGGTGAAGGACACTTCGCTGCGCGTGCCGCACGGGGAGCGCGGCCGGGTGGTCGACGTACGGGTGTTCGATCGAGATGGCCACGCGGATCTGCCCGCGGGCGTGCACAAAATGGTGCGCGTCACGATGGCCCAGAAGCGCAAAGTCGCCGAGGGCGATAAGATGGCAGGACGGCACGGCAACAAGGGCGTGGTAGCCAAGATCCTTCCCCTGGAAGACATGCCGTTCTTGCCCGACGGGCGACCGGTTGAGATCGTTTTGAATCCACTGGGCGTCCCCTCGCGAATGAACGTCGGCCAGATCCTGGAGACGCACCTCGGATGGGCGGCCGAAGCTCTGGGCCTGTCGTTTGCCTCGCCCGTGTTCGACGGGGCGACCGAAGCGGATATCCGGGCCCAGTTGCAGGCGGCCGGCTTGCCAGAGGACGGCAAGGAGTGGATGCGGGACGGCCGCACCGGTGAGCCGTTCGGCCAACGAATCACAGTCGGCTACATCTACATGCTGAAGCTTATCCACCTGGTGGAGGACAAGATTCACGCCCGCTCCACGGGTCCCTACTCGCTCATTACACAGCAGCCGTTGGGCGGCAAGGCGCAGTTCGGCGGGCAGCGGTTCGGCGAGATGGAAGTTTGGGCGCTGGAGGCCTATGGCGCGGCGCACACGCTCCAGGAGATGCTCACGGTCAAGTCGGACGACGTAGCTGGCCGCGTGAAGACCTACGAAGCGGTCGTAAAAGGTGAGGAAGTCTTCCAGCCGGGCGTGCCAGAATCCTTCAAGGTCTTGGTGAAAGAGCTGCAGAGTCTCGGGCTGGCGGTCGAGATCCTCAATGAAGAAGAAAAGGGCATTCCGCTGCTGGAGGACATCAGCTCGGACTACGTGCCTTCGCTCGACATCAACCTGACCGGGTTCGAGCGGGGCGAATAGTTTGAGGCCGTCATTCCCGCAGACGCGGGAATCCAGACAGACTCGCAAGCTCCTAGATTCCCGCTTTCGCGGGAATGACGGAGGAAGTGGGAATGACGGAGGAAATGGGACGGATATCACGTTGGGCTGTAGCGTAGTAGGTGGGAGTGTGGCATGGCGATAGAGGTCAACAATTTCAACGCGGTCCGGATTCGGCTGGCTTCACCGGACCAGATCAAGCAGTGGTCACGGGGAGAGGTGCGCAAGCCTGAGACGATCAACTATCGGACGCTCAAGCCAGAGCGGGATGGCCTCTTCTGTGAGCGAATTTTCGGGCCCACCAAGGACTGGGAATGCTCCTGCGGGAAGTACAAGCGGGTCCGCTACCGCGGCGTCGTCTGTGACAAGTGCGGCGTCGAAGTCACCCGGGCGAAGGTGCGCCGCGAGCGCATGGGCCACATCGTCCTGGCCTCGCCGGTCACACATATCTGGTTCGTCCGAGGCACGCCCAGTCGTATTGGCCTGTTGCTCGACATAACGCCGCGAACCCTGGAGCAGGTCCTCTACTTCGCAAAGTACATCGTGACTGACGTCAATGAGCCTGGCCGCCAGAAGGAAGTGGCGCGGATTCGGGCCGAAATCGAGGAGCGCATCGAGCGCGCCCGCCGCGCGGGTGCCGAGCGCGAAGAAGAGCTGCGCACCGCCCGCGATGAGAAGCTGCATGAGATCCAGTCGCACCTGGAGCAGCGACTGGGGGAGCTGGAGGCCCGCAAAGAGGCTGAGGTCAACCGGGTAACCGAGGCGGGTCAGTATACCGACGAGCTGCTGAACACGTTGATGCAGCAACCCACGCCCGAGCCGATTGTGTTCGAGCCGACCGGCGAGATCGTGGTGGGCACGGCGGCGGTCGTGGAGACCGACCACCAGACCGAGCTGCGGCACGTGCTGGAGCGCGAGCTGGAGCGTATCGAGACTGAATTTGAAAATGAGCGAGATCGTTTCCAGACTCGGGCAGAGGCCGACACAATGCAGGTGAGCGTGCAGGTTGATGAGGAACGCTCACTGCTTGCCGTGAAGGTCAAGGCGGAAGAAGATCAGTCGAAGGCGCTAGGCGAGGCTCGTATCAAGGTCATGGAGTCGATCAAGCTGCGCCAGACTCTCAACGAGGGCGAATATCGCGATTTGCAAAAAGAGTATCGGCCGCTATTCAAAGCGGGCATGGGCGCCGAGGCCGTGCGCGATCTGCTCCGATACATCGATCTCGAGGCACTCGCTCTAGAGCTGCGCGGTGAGATGCACTCTTCGTCCGGCCAGCGGCGCAAAAAGGCGACCAAGCGTCTGCGCATCGTTGAAGCATTCCGAAAGTCAGGCAACCATCCGGAGTGGATGGTCTTGACTGCGCTGCCCGTTCTCCCTCCGGACCTACGCCCCATGGTGCAGCTGGACGGCGGACGGTTTGCGACCAGCGATCTGAATGATTTGTATCGGCGCGTGATCAACCGCAATAACCGTCTGCGTCGGCTCGAAGAGCTGGGGGCGCCGGAGATCATCGTGCGCAACGAGAAGCGCATGCTGCAGGAAGCCGTGGATTCGCTGATCGATAACGGACGGCACGGACGTGCGGTAGCGGGGTCGACGAACCACAAGCTCAAGAGTCTGTCCGATATGCTCAAGGGCAAGCAAGGTCGCTTCCGCCAGAACTTGCTGGGCAAGCGAGTGGACTACTCGGGCCGCTCGGTCATTGTGGTCGGACCTCAACTCAAACTTGGCGAGTGTGGATTGCCCAAGAAAATGGCCCTGGAGCTGTTCAAGCCGTTCGTGATGGAACGGTTGGTCGAGCAGGGAATCGTCCATAACATCAAGAGCGCGAAGCGAGTGGTGGAACGGGTGCGACCCGAAGTATGGGACGTGCTCGAAGAGGTGATCCAAAATCACCCGGTGCTGCTCAACCGCGCTCCCACGCTGCACCGCCTGGGAATTCAAGCCTTCCAGCCGATTCTGATCGAGGGAAGCGCCATTCAGCTTCATCCACTGGTGTGCGCGGCGTTCAACGCGGACTTCGATGGAGACCAGATGGCCGTGCACGTGCCGCTATCCAAGGCGGCCAAGCACGAAGCACAAACGTTAATGCTTTCCACCCGGAACCTGATCCAGCCTTCGAACGGCGAGCCAGTGGCGGCTCCCACGCTAGACATCGTTTTGGGCTGCTACTACCTGACCATGATTCGGCCTGGCGGCCACGGGGAGGGCCGTTCTTTCGCGGACCCGGACGATGCGCGTCTCGCCTACGAGCTCGGCCAGATTGATCTCCGTGCCGAAGTCGAGATCTCCGTACCCAATGGTGAGGGCGGAACGCACCGCATCAAGACCAGCCCCGGGCGTGTTCTGTTTAACGACGCCCTGGGAAGGGTTCTGCAGGACGCGGAAGCAGAGCCTCTGCCGTTCCTCAATGAGGTGACGGATAAAGGCGGATTGAAGATCCTGGTGGCCTCCATCCTCCGCAAATACGGCAACGACATTGGTGCGAACATTCTGGATGCGATCAAGACGCTCGGCTTCCATTTCGCCACCGTGTCTGGAATCACGATCGCGGTGGGCGACATCCGAATCCCGGATGAAAAGCCGGCCATCGTGGCAGCCGCCGAAAAAGAAGTCACTCAGATCGAGCGCGACTACCGCCGCGGCCTAATCAGCGATGAGGAGCGATACGAGGCGGTGGTGCAGATCTGGTCGCAGGCCAAGGACGAGGTCACCAAAGCGGTGGCCGCGTGCCTGGATCCCTTTGACTCGGTCCACATGATGGCCCAGTCGGGCGCCAAGGGAAATATCCAGCAGATCTCTCAGATGAGCGGCATGCGCGGCCTTATGGCCGATCCGTCTGGTCGCATCATCGAGCTGCCAATCAAGTCGAGCTTCCGTGATGGGTTGTCCGTGCTCGAATACTTCCTCTCGACGCACGGAGCCCGCAAGGGACTCGCCGATACCGCCATTAAGACGTCGGACTCGGGCTATCTAACCCGCCGCCTGGTGGATGTGGCGCAGAGCATCATCGTCTACGACGAGGATTGCGGCACCGAGAACGGCGTCTGGGTTGAGGATCTGAATGATCCTGACAGGCGACATGCTCGCCTCGAGCAGCTGGTCGGACGGGTGCCTACTGGCCCCGTGATCGACGAAGAAACCGGCGAGGTCGTGGTGGAACTTGGAGAGGTCATCGACGAGGATATTCGCGACCGCATCGCCGCGGCCAAGTTGCTCCGCCCGCTTCCGTTGCGTTCACCGCTGACCTGCGAATCCCGTTATGGCATCTGCCAGAAGTGCTACGGCTGGCACCTGGGGACTCGGAGCCTGGTCAAGATTGGCGATGCGGTCGGAATTGTAGCCGCTCAGTCGATCGGCGAGCCAGGCACGCAGCTGACGATGCGCACGTTCCATACGGGCGGCGTCGCTGGGTTGGATATCACCAGTGGTCTCCCCCGCGTGGAGGAGCTGTTCGAGGCTCGCCAGCCCAAGGGCAAGGCGCTGCTGTCGGAGATTGACGGTACAGTCGAGCTAGGCCGAACCGATGACACGCGCGTCTTGCGCGTGGTTTCGCGTGAGACGTACCGCGACGACCATGAAGTGCCGGCCAAGTACACGATTCAGGTCATTCCTGGCCAGTGGGTGGACGCGGGACAGGCGCTCGCGGAGTCTGACAAAGAGGGTCCAGTGCCCATCGTGGCCCAACTCTCTGGAACCGTCGAACTGGAGCCGGCCAAGCGAGGGCATCTCGCCACCATCGCTGTGGTCGCAGAAGAGCGCGAGGAGCGCGAGTATCGCGTTCCCCCGCAGGTGCGCATCAACGTCGAAGACCAACAGGTCGTGAGCGCGGGCGAGCAGATCACTGAAGGCGCGAAAGACCCGCAGGAGATCCTCAGCATCCAGGGTCGCGAAGCGGTGCAGCGCTACCTGGTGGACGAGATCCAGGCCGTGTACCGCGGCCAGGGTGTGACCATCAACGACAAGCACATCGAAGTCATCGTTCGCCAGATGCTCCGCAAGCTGCGGGTGGACGAGCCCGGCGATACCAGTCTTCTGCGCGATGAGCTGGTTGACCGCTTCGAATACGAAGAGATCAACCGCGAGGTGCTGGCCGAGGGCGGTGAACCTGCGACGGCCCATCCAGTACTGCTCGGCGTCACGAAAGCTTCGCTAAGCACGGAAAGCTTCCTGGCGGCCGCCTCCTTCCAGGAAACCACCCGCGTCTTGACCGATGCGGCCCTGATGGGCAAGGTGGACCACCTGATGGGACTCAAGGAGAACGTTATCATCGGCAAGCTCATCCCGGCTGGATCGGGCCTGGTTGCGCGCCTCGAAGCGCGGCGCGAACGGCAGTTGGCTCAAGAAGCTGTCGCAGCGTTCCTCGATACTAGCGGGTTCGAGGATCGCGACATCACCGGGCCTACCCTGCTGCTGGAGGACGTCGAAGGGCTGGTGCCCGAGGACGAAGGGTCGGAGCCAGTTTCGGATCTGGATAGCAGCGCTGATGGAGCTGAGTTGTCAGAAGAAGAGCCCAGCGATGTGGGGGGTGAAGAGTAGATGCCGACCATCAATCAGCTGATCCGCAAGGGTCGCAAACCAACCAAGAAGAAGACGAAGGCGCCCGCCCTCGGATTTGGGCTGAATTCGCTCAAAGGCAAGTTGATCGCGTCGCGGTGGTCACCGCAAAAGCGGGGCGTCTGCATCCAGGTCAAGACCATGACGCCCAAGAAGCCAAACTCGGCCCTGCGGAAGATCGCCCGCGTGCGACTCTCGAACGGGATGGAGGTGACCGCCTACATTCCGGGTGAGGGGCACAACTTGCAGGAGCACTCGGTGGTGCTGATTCGAGGCGGCCGAGTGAAAGACCTGCCCGGCGTCCGCTATCATGTGATACGCGGTGCTCTCGATGCGCAGGGTGTGCGCGATCGCAAGCAGGGCCGCTCCAAGTACGGAACCAAAGCCGAGGAAGGCCCCGGGGGCCGGCACTAAACTAGGTCGACGGGTCGCGTTCAAAGCTTAATGGTCCCGGGCGCGCAAAGTCTTCTCGAACGTTGACCTTCGAATCAGAAAATGAAACTGTTTAACGAAAACGACCCTGGGGTCGTTTAACAAGGGAAGGTGACATGCCAAGACGGTCGAAGGTGGTTCGGCGAGACATCCCGCCGGACCCCAAATTTGGGAGCCGCACGCTGCAGAAGTTCATTAACCGACTCATGCTGCGCGGCAAGAAGGGCCTCGCTGAACGAATCGTCTACACGGCACTCGATGGGGTGGAGCGGCAGACGCGTCAGAATCCCATCGACATCTTCGAGCAGGCCATGCGCAATGTTACCCCGATCCTCGAAGTTAAGCCCCGCCGAGTCGGCGGGGCCACTTACCAGGTCCCGGTGGAGATTCGCGGCGAACGGCGGGTGTCGCTGGCCATGCGGTGGCTCATCGGATCAGCGCGGGCGCGGACGGGACGAACGATGGCGGATAAGCTCGCCGGAGAGCTCCTGGATGCCTCCCGCGGCATTGGCGCAACCGTGAAGCGCCGCGAAGATATTCACAAGATGGCAGAGGCAAACCGGGCCTTCGCGCATTACCGCTGGTAGCTAGCACAAATGTCGATAGATATGCACCGGATTCGTAATATCGGCGTTATCGCTCATATCGATGCTGGCAAGACCACCACCACCGAGCGAATCCTCTTCTGCACGCGCCGCATCACTAAGATGGGGGGTGTGGACGAGGGCACCGCGGTCATGGACTGGATGGCGCAGGAGCGCGAACGCGGCATCACGATCACTGCCGCGGCCACCATCACCGAATGGCGTGATTGCACTATCAACATTATCGACACGCCGGGGCACGTGGACTTCACGGTAGAGGTTGAGCGCTCCCTGCGTGTGCTGGACGGCGGGGTGGTCGTGTTTGATGGCGTGGCGGGCGTCGAGCCGCAATCCGAAACAGTATGGCGGCAGGCGGACAAGTACGAGGTGCCCCGCATCTGTTTCGTGAACAAGATGGACCGGGCCGGCGCCGACTTCGAGCGGACAGTCGCCATGATTGTGGAACGTCTCGGTGCCAACCCCATCCCTATTCAGTTGCCGATCGGCAGTGAGTCGGCCTTCGAGGGCGTCATCGATCTGTTCGAACGCCGTTCTTGGCGGTGGACCGGGGATGTCGACAATGCGCCCGTTGAAGGCGACGTGCCACCCGAGCTCGCCGAAAAGGTCGAGACGGCGCGTTCGACCTTGATCGAAGCCATCGTAGAGCAGGACGATGCCCTGCTCCACGAGTACCTGGAGGGGCGTGAAGTCAGCCTGGATGCGCTGCGTAAAGGTCTGCGCCAGGCAACGATCGATGGGAAGCTGGTGCCGGTCTTGTGTGGTGCTTCCCTACGCAACAAAGGCATCCAGCCACTGCTCGACGCGATCGTGGATTACCTTCCCTCGCCGCTGGATGTGCCACCGATGGCGGGCATCCATCCGGTCACGGGCGAGGTGGAAGCGCGGCGAGCCCTTCCCGAGGAACCAATGGCTGCCCTCGCGTTCAAAATTGTGTCGGACCCCTTTGTGGGCAAGCTCTCGTACCTGCGGGTGTACTCAGGGGTAATCAAAAGCGGATCCTACGTCTACAACCCGAACAAGGACGAGAAGGAACGAATCAGCCGGCTGCTCCGCATGCACGCGAATCATCGCGAGGAAGTTGACCAGGTTTCCGCCGGCAATATCGCGGCCGCGGTGGGTCTCAAGTTCACGGTAACGGGCGATACCCTTTGCGACCCTAATAAGCCGGTCGTCCTAGAGCGCCCGCGGTTTCCGGAGCCAGTCATCGCGATGTCCATCGAACCGCGGACCAAGGCTGACCAGGACAAAATGGCCAATGCGCTAGGCCGCCTCAGTGAAGAGGACCCCACCTTCCGGGTACGCACGGATCCTGAGACTGGCCAGACCGTTATCTCGGGCATGGGAGAACTGCATCTCGAGGTCATCGCCGATCGACTGGTCCGCGAGTTCAAGGTTGATGCTCGAGTAGGGCGACCGCAGGTGGCCTATCGCGAGACGATCACTCAGCGGGCCAAAGAACAGGGCCGCTACGTCCATCAGACAGGTGGACACGGCCAGTACGGCGATGTCTGGCTGGAGGTGGAGCCACTCGAGCCGGGTGGTGGCTACGAGTTTGTCGACAAAACCGTGGGCGGCACCATACCGCGCGAATACATCCCAGCGGTCAAGGCGGGTGTTCAGGAAGCGATGGAGGGCGGCGTCGTGTCTGGCTACCCTCTGGTCGACATGAAGGTCACGCTGGTGGATGGGTCATACCACGAGGTCGACTCCTCGGAAATCGCATTCAAGCGGGCAGGATCCATGGCGCTGAAGCGAGCTGTAGAGCGGGCCAAGCCGCAGCTCCTAGAGCCCATCATGAGTATCGAGGTGGTGGTCCCGGAATCGTTCTTGGGCGATGTGGTGGGCGATCTGAACGGACGTCGGGGCCGCATCGAAGGTATGGACGCGCGAGCCGGTGCGCACACGATCAAAGCCAGAGTTCCGTTGGCGGAGATGTTTGGCTACGCGACGCGCCTGCGTTCCCTGACGCAGGGACGAGGGAGCTTCTCGATGGAGTTCTCTCAGTATGAGCCAGCCTCCAAAGAGGTTCTTACCCACTAAGCTGGCCGGGAAGGCCCGGCCCGAGAGCCTCGCGCAGATTTAACGGCCGGAAGCCAGCGCACGCCCTCGGCTGTCGGTCCCGAGACGGCTCTGCTTCGCTGCGCCTCATGGCGTGAAGCACGGCATTTTGTTAAACTGAGTTTTTGCGCGCGGGTGCAAGATGATGGCCCGCGGCGTTTTTTTGCACACAAGGTTCCTGTTTTAATTGACCACCGGAGGTGCGCCCCATGGCAAAGCAGAAGTTTGAGCGGACCAAGCCCCACGTCAACGTGGGGACGATCGGCCACATCGACCACGGCAAGACAACGTTAACCGCCGCTATCACCAAGACGCTGGCCATGAAGGGCGAGGCGACCTTCCGGAGCTTCGACTCTATCGACAATGCGCCCGAGGAACGCGCGCGTGGTATCACGATCGCAATTGCGCACGTCGAATACGAGACCGAAAATCGCCACTACGCGCACGTGGACTGCCCGGGCCATGCTGACTACATCAAGAACATGATCACCGGCGCCGCCCAAATGGACGGCGCCATCCTGGTAGTGGCCGCTCCAGATGGCCCAATGCCCCAGACTCGCGAGCACGTCCTGCTGGCCAGGCAGGTAGAAGTGCCTGCGATGGTCGTATTCTTGAATAAAGTGGATATGATGGACGATCCAGAGCTGCTCGAGCTGGTCGAGATGGAGCTGCGTGAGCTGCTCTCCAAGTACAACTTCCCAGGCGACGAGATTCCGATTGTTCGAGGCAGCGCCCTCAAAGCGCTAGAAAGCACCTCCCAGGACCCAGACTCGGAAGAGTACAAGTGCATTCACGAGCTCATGGCGGCTGTGGACAGCTATATCCCGACCCCAGTACGCGCCAAAGATAAGCCCTTCCTGATGCCGATTGAAGACGTATTTGGGATCAAGGGCCGCGGAACGGTCGTAACTGGGCGAGTGGAGCGCGGTGCGGTGAAAGTCGGCGAAGAAGTAGAGATCGTCGGCATGGGCGAGACCCGGAAGACGGTTGTGACCGGCGTTGAGATGTTCCGCAAGATCCTGGATTACGGCGAAGCGGGCGATAACGTGGGTTGCCTCCTGCGTGGCATTGAGCGCGAGGACGTAGGCCGGGGCATGGTGCTCGCCAAGCCGGGCAGTATCCGTCCCGCCAAGAAGGCGGTGGCTGAGGTTTATGTGCTGAGCAAGGAAGAAGGCGGCCGGCACACGCCGTTCTTCAGCGGCTATCGCCCCCAGTTCTACATTCGGACCACCGACGTTACCGGCAATATCAAGCTGCCCGAAGGCGTAGAGATGGTAATGCCCGGCGATAATATCCGGATGGAAATCGAGCTGATCGACCCAGTCGCGATCGAGGAAGGACTCCATTTCGCCATTCGCGAGGGTGGTCGTACGGTGGGCGCCGGCGTGGTCACCGAGGTCGCCGTCTGAGCACAGGCACGGCCTGCTTCGAGCGGGCGGGTTGGTTCGATATGGACCTAACGGGATTTTTGGTAATTTAGGAATGAGGCACTAATGGCTCGAGTTCGCCAGCGGATCCGCATCCGCTTGAAGTCATTCGACCACAAAAGCCTGGACCAGGCGGCGCGGCAGATCGTAGAGACCGCCGAACGCACGGGTGCGCAGGTAGCTGGACCGGTGCCGCTGCCAACCCAGATGGAGAAGTTCTGCGTTATCCGGGGTCCTTTCATCGATAAGGATTCGCGCGAGCAATTCGAGTTGAGGACCCACAAGCGGTTGATCGATGTGCTCGAGCCGAGTCCGAGGACCATTGATGCGCTCATGCGGCTGAACCTGGCCTCGGGCGTCGACATCGAGATCAAGCTATGAGGACGGGCCGGTGATCCAGGCGTTGCTCGGGCGCAAGATATCCATGGGACGCGTCGTAGACGAGAAGGGCGAAGTGGTTGCTACCACAGTACTTTCGGTCGGGCCATGCCAGGTTACCCAGATCAAGAGCGTCGAGCGAGACGGATACGAAGCGGTCCAGATCGGCTACGTGGAGTCCAAACGACTGTCGAAGCCAAAGCTCGGCCACCTGAAAGACGCACCGCCGTTGCGGTATCTGAGAGAGGTCGCGGCGGAGCCCGGCGCCTCTGTGGGTGTGGGAGACAAGTTCGATGTCTCCTTGTTTACGCCGGGCGAGGAGGTACACGTCATCGGTGTCTCCAAGGGACGCGGCTTCGCCGGCGGCATGCGCCGCCATGGGTTCCACGGTGGGCCCAAGACGCACGGCCAGTCGGACCGTTGGCGCGCACCAGGTGCAATTGGCGCTGGCACCACGCCGGGTCGAGTTCTTCCTGGGACCCGCATGGCCGGGCATATGGGCGCAAGGCGAGTGACTGTGAAAAACCTGGAAGTGCTCGCGGTTGACGCTGAGCGCAATTTGTTGGCGGTCAAGGGCGGGGTTCCGGGGCCACGGGGCGGGTTGCTCATGATCAAGAAGACCCGAACCACGAGTGCCGGCGGAGAAGAATAGTGGACGTAGCGGTTCAGTCAGCCCGCGGCTCGGCTGGAACGGTCCAACTGGACGACCGGGTATTCGGCGTGGAGCCGAATCTCGCAGTCCTCCATCAGGCAACCGTGGCGCAGCTGGCCAATCGCCGCCAGGGTACAGCTGACACGCGTACGCGAGGCGAAGTCCGGGGAAGCACGCGCAAGATGTGGCGGCAGAAGGGAACCGGGCGAGCACGCCAGGGAGCCCGAACCGCCCCGCAGTGGCGTGGCGGGGGCATAGTATTCGGACCCCATCCGCGGCCGTACCACCAGCGCCTGCCCAAGAAGATGCGGCAGCTGGCCTTGCGGTCGGCGCTGTCCGATCGGGTGGCGAGCGGTGCGCTCAAGGTCGTGGACGCGATCGAGATCCCAGATGGACGGACCAAGTCGTTGATCGAGCTGCTGGCAGGCTGGAACGTCACCGGCCGAACTTTGATCATCCTGGGTGCAGCCGATCCGCTGGTGCGACGGGCGGCCGGAAATATTCCCAACGTTTTCGTGGCGTTGCCACATACGTTCAGTGTGGTTGAACTGCTTCAATCCGATACCGTGATCGTTACTCGCGAGGCGGTGGACCGGTTGGGTGAGCTCCTGACGCCTGGTGCTGTGGTCGCGGCGCCAGAGGTGTCCGAGGCGCCAATCGCGGTGCTGGTCAGCGTTGATCCGGCGGTCGCCCCCCCTAGCGGCGACACCCCGCCGGCTGAACCAGCGGCGGAAGAGACCACACCAGCTCCGAGGCGAAGGGCGCCCCGGCGAGCGGCCGCCCCAGCACCAATCGAAGAGGCGCCGACTGAAGAGCCGCCGGCCGCGGATGCCGCATCTGAGGGCGAGTCGGAAGTCAAGGAGACGCCATGAATTCGTATGACGTTATCCGCCGACCAGTGATCACAGAAAAAAGCACTCAGCTCAGCGAAGCACGCCAATACGTGTTTGAAGTAGCCGAGCACGCCAATAAGATTGATGTGAAGCGCGCGGTTGAAGAGGTCTTCTCAGTACAGGTGCGGGCCGTCAACATCTCGCACGTGCACGGAAAAGAGCGACGCCTCGGACGCAGTCAGGGCTACACGGCCTCCTGGAAGAAAGCGGTTGTTTCCCTCCAGGAGGGGAACAAGATCGAATTGTTCGAGGGTATGTAGGTGCCGACTAAAGCATTCAAGCCGACCTCACCCGGCCGACGCGGCATGACGGGCTTCACGTTTGAAGAGGTCACCAAAACCAAGCCGGAAAAGTCGCTGCTGCGGCCGCTCAAGAAACAGGCCGGCCGTAACAATATGGGGCGTCTCACTGTTCGACACCAGGGGGGCGGCCACAAGCGCATGTACCGAGTGATTGATTGGAAGCGAGACAAGGCCGGTCCGGCCTCGGTCATCGCTATTGAGTACGACCCAAATCGGTCTGCTCGGATTGCGCTCCTCGAATACGAGGATGGTGAGCGCCGCTACATTGTTGCGCCGAGCGAGCTCAAAGTCGGCGCAGGTGTTTCGAGCGGGCCGCGGTCCGAGATTATCGCGGGCAATGCGCTGCCACTGATCAATATCCCGGCTGGCTCGGTGATTCACAATATCGAGCTCCGCCCGGGCCATGGCGCGCAGTTGGTGCGAAGCGCGGGCGAAGGCGCGCAATTGCTGGCCAAGGCGGAAGATTGGGCCCACGTGCGCTTGCCTTCAGGCGAGGTTCGTCTGGTCAATTCGCAGTGTATGGCAACCATCGGACAGGTAGGGAACCCCGAGCATTCGAGCATCCAGGTGGGCAAGGCAGGCAGATCGCGGTGGATGGGCAAGCGTCCCACCGTCCGCGGCTCCGTCATGAACCCGCGTGATCATCCCCACGGAGGCGGTGAGGGCAAGGCGCCTCGTGGCGGGCAGCCCCAGACACCCTGGGGCAAGCCGGCCATGGGCTATCGCACCCGAAAGCGCAAAGGAACCGATCGCTTCATCGTGCGGCGGCGGTACGCGAAGTGAGTGGGCTGGCCAGGGGGGTGAAAGATTGAGTCGTTCGCTGAAGAAGGGTCCCTACGTGGACGTAAAGCTGCTGCGTAAGATCGAGCTTTTGAACCAGACCGGCCGCAAGGTGGTCATCAAGACCTGGTCCCGCGACTCGACGATCTTCCCCCAGATGGTGGGACAGACCATCGCGGTGCATGACGGGCGGCGCCACGTGCCGGTCTACGTCACTGAGAACATGGTGGGGCACAAGTTGGGCGAGTTTGCTCCCACTCGAACGTTCCGCGGGCACACGGCCCGCGGCGAGCGAGCTACTCGGGTCGGCGGCCGTTAGATGGCAGGCATCGAGGTTCGCGCGGTTGCCAGGAACGTGCGCATGTCGCCCCAAAAGGTGCGGCTGGTTTGTGACGCCATCAAAGGCAAGGGTGTGAACGAGGCGTTATCTCTGCTGCGCTTCTTGCCGCAGCGCGCGTCAGAGCCGGTGGCCAAGGCGGTGAAGTCCGCGGTGGCCAACGCGGAGAATAACCTCGATCTCGATGCCCAGGATCTGCTGGTGCTGCGCGCGCAGGCCGATGAAGGATTGGCGTTGCGGCGGTTCCGGGCCAAAGCACGCGGTCGTATTGGGCGCTTTCGCCGCCGAGCTACCCACATTACCGTTGTTGTCGCAGAGCGCGGAGGGTAGCGTGGGTCAGAAAGTACATCCGATCGGATTTCGACTCGGCATCAGCCAGCAGCCTCAGGCGAAGTGGTTTGCCGGTCGGCTGCAGTTTGCCGAGACTCTGGGAGAGGACCTCAAAATCCGGGGTGCTATCGCGAGCCGCCTCAAAGACGCTGGGGTTCCTCGAGTGGATATCGAACGCTCAACCAATCAAGTGAGCGTGACCATTCACGCCGCCAAGCCCGGTATCGTGATCGGCAAGGGCGGCGCCAAGATCGAGGAGTTGCGGAAGGCACTGGAAGACTCCACCGGGAAACGGGTGCGAGTCAATATCGTTGAAATTCGGCAGCCGGAGCTCAACGCGGCACTGTTGGCCCGCAGTGTGGCAGACCAATTGGAGCGCCGGGTGGCTTTCCGGCGGGTCGTGCGCCAGGCGGTGACTCGGTCGATGCGGGCCGGAGCGCGGGGCGTCCGCGTGCAGGTGGCCGGCCGATTGGGTGGAAGCGAAATGGCACGGCGAGAGTGGGAGCGTGAGGGCCGAGTGCCCCTCCATACGCTGCGGGCCGAAATCGACTACGGCATGGCTACGGCTCACACCAACTCAGGAACAGTGGGCGTAAAAGCCTGGATCTATCGCGGGGACGCCGGTGTGCAGCTACCTGCGCCGGCTTCGCCTACTATGCCTCGCGCAGCAGCTGGGGGCCGACTGGCTCCGCCCCCACGGACGATGGAAGATGTAGAGGAAGGGGAAATCCCCATTCCTGAAGGCCCCGCTATTTTCGAGCCCGACGAGGAAGACAATGCTCCAACCCAAACGAGTTAAGTACCGCAAGCCCCATCGAGGGCGCATGAAGGGCGTCGCAACGACCGGTAACCACGTAACTTTTGGCGAGTTCGGGCTCCAGGCTCTGGAGCCCGCCTGGATCACCGCGCGCCAGATCGAAGCTGCGCGGCGATCCATCACGCACCACTGCCGTCGAGGCGGCAAGGTGTGGATTCGGATCTTTCCGGATAAGGCCGTAACTAAGAAGCCCGCCGAGACGCGGATGGGAAGCGGGAAGGCTGCTCCCGACCACTGGGTTGCAGTGGTGCGACCGGGACGCGTCATGTTTGAAGTCGCGGGCGTAGCGCCGGACCTCGCGAAGGAAGCACTAAAGCTGGCCGGACACAAGCTGCCCATCGACACGCGCTTGGTGGAGCGAGAAGAGGCCGGAGCGATCGTATGAAAGCTGCTGAGCTGCGGCCTCTGGAAGGCGCCGATCTGGTTCGGCGGGATTCAGACCTCCGCCAGGAATTGTTCAATTTGCGTTTTCAATTCGCCACCCGCCAATTGACGAATACGGCGCGGTTTCGGCAGGTACGGCGCGATATCGCCCGCATCGAGACCATCATGCGCGAGCGCGAGCTGGAAGCGGAGCCCGAAAATGGCTAGAGAGCCTAGCCGGCGGCGGACGCTGATCGGGAAAGTAGCCAGCGACAAAATGGATAAGACCGTCGTGGTGACCGTCGAGGTTTACCGCCGGCATCCATTGTATGGCCGTTTGATTCGGAGCACGCGAAAGTTCAAAGCGCACGATGCCACGAACCGTTGCCACGTTGGGGACCAGGTGCAGATTCGGGAGAGCCGCCCGCTCAGCAAAGACAAGCGTTGGGTGGTGGCGCAAGTGCTTCAGGTCGGGCAGGAAGAAATCCCAGTGGCCGATGTGCCGGAAGCACAGAAAGCGACATCATGATTCGGCCCTTTACCCGCGTGCGAGTCGCCGATAACACCGGTGCCCGCGAGATCATGTGCATCCGGGTACTGGCTGGCAACAAGGAATACGCCAACGTTGGCGATGTGATCGTGGGCACCGTAAAAGAGGCGACCCCGGGCGGGGCAGTGAAGAAGAGTGATGTGGTACGGGCGGTGGTTGTGCGGACAGCCAAGGAATATGGGCGACCAGATGGCTCGACTATCCGCTTTGATGACAACGCGGTGGTAGTGCTATCCGACAAGCTGAACCCGAGAGGGACACGCATCTTCGGCCCCGTCGCCCGTGAGTTGCGCGAGAAAAGCTATATGAAGATCGTTTCCCTCGCTCCTGAGGTGCTCTAAATGGAGCGGAGCGTCTCGGCCGCCGATTCCGGGGTTTCTGGAAGTGAGGGCCGTTAATGCTTCGAATAAAGAAGGATGACCTGGTCGAGGTCCAGAAGGGCCGAGATCGGGGCAAGCGGGGCAAAGTGCGCGAGATCTTCGTACAGAAGGGTCGCGCTGTGGTTACGGATGTCAACGTGATGAAGAAGCACGTCAAGCCGGGGGGACAAGCGCGGCAGGCGGGCATCATCGACTTCGAAGCGGCGCTGCAAATGTCGAACCTGGCCCTGGTGTGCAGCAAATGCGGCAACGCAACTCGAGTCGGTGCACGTTTCCTGGAAGATGGGACAAAGGCGCGCTACTGCAAACGTTGCGGAGAGTTGACGTAATGGAAGTCGACGTATGACCGCTCGCCTCCGAGAGCGGTACCACAAGGAAGTGTTTCCGGTCTTGCAAAAGGAATTCGGTTACCAGAACCCGATGCAGGTGCCGAAGGTTCACAAGATCGTTTTGAATATCGGTCTTGGCGAGGCCGTGCGAGAGAACAAGGCGATCGAGGCCGCGGTGCGCGATGTGACGGCGATCGCCGGGCAGCGACCGATCATCAATAGAGCTCGCAAGTCGATTGCCCAGTTCCACCTGCGGGCCGGAATGCAGATCGGAGTGAGCGTTACCTTGCGGGGTGACCGCATGTACGAGTTCCTGGACCGGCTGGTCACGCTGGCGCTCCCCCGCGTGCGGGATTTCCGGGGGGTTTCGGACCGCGCATTTGACGGACGAGGAAACTGCACGATTGGGCTCCGCGAGCAGCTCATCTTTCCCGAGATCGACTACGACAAGATCGATCGGGTGCGGGGGCTCGAGGTGAACCTGGTGACAAGTGCCCGTACTGATGAAGAGGGGAAACGGCTCCTGGAGCTCCTGGGCGTGCCGTTCCCTCGAGCCGCGTAGGAGTAAGGATCAATTGGCCAAGAAATCTCTCATCGCCAAGAGTAAGCGCCCGCCTCGTTTTTCCACGCAGCAGAAGAATCGATGCGGACGCTGCGGTCGCCCACGGGCGTTCATCCGCCGATTTGGGCTGTGTCGCATCTGCTTCCGCGAACTGGCGCTGCGAGGAGAAATCCCGGGCGTGCGAAAGTCGAGCTGGTAGCCTAGATGCTGACCGATCCAGTCGCCGATATGCTGACTCGGGTGCGGAACGCATCCAAGGCCGGCCACCCGATGACGGAGATGCCCTCTTCACGGCTCAAGGTCTCCATCGCTCAAGTGCTTCGAGCTGAGGGATTCATCCGCGGATTTGACGTAGTGGGGGCAGGCCCGAAGCGCCGGCTCCGGGTCCTATTGGCCTATTCGCCCCGCAAGGAACCGCGGCTATTGGGACTCCGTCGGATCAGTAAACCCGGCCGCCGCGTGTACACCGGACAGGAAAAGATCCCTCGCGTATGGGGGGGAGCCGGTGTTGCCATCATGTCGACGCCGAGGGGCGTCATGACGGGCGAGCACGCCAGACGTGATCACGTCGGTGGCGAGGTCCTGGCCTATGTCTGGTAACCGAGGTTAAATGGCCGATGTCACGCATTGGGCGCTCACCCATCCCGTTGCCTTCGGGAGTCCAGGTTGATCTGGTCGGGCCCGAAGTACGCGTGTCAGGTCCCAAGGGAAAGTTGTCCTATACGGTGCCAGAAGGCATCTCTGTGCGTCAGGAGGACAACCAGCTGCTGGTTGAGCGAGCTTCGGACCATCGGCAGCATCGCTCGTTGCACGGTTTGGCGCGCACGCTGATCAACAATGCAGTGTTAGGTGTAAGCCAGGGCTTCGAGAAAAAGCTGGAGATCATCGGGACCGGCTATCGCGCTCAGGCCGCCGGCACCGGGCTGACCATCGCGGTGGGGTTTTCGCACCCGGTGATCGTGCGGCCGCCGGAAGGCATTGAGCTGGGTATGGATGGGCCGCGTGTGGTAGTGAGCGGCATCGACAAGCAGTTGGTCGGGGAAACGGCGGCCAAGATCCGTCGCATCCGACCGCCCGAACCGTACAAGGGTAAGGGCATCCGATACGAGGGCGAATACGTCCGCCGAAAGGCCGGCAAAGTGGGGAGCAAGAAGCGGTAAGCTATGTTCAAACCAGTTGATAAGCGAGCCGCTCGCACAAAACGGCATCGTCGCATCCGCAGGCGCGTGGAAGGTACTGCAGCGGTACCTCGTCTGTCTGTATTTCGAAGCTTGAAGCACATCTACGCTCAGGTGATCGACGACGCGGCTGGGCGCACGCTGGTGGCCGCATCAACGCTGGAGGCTGATCTACGGGCTGACGGCCGCAGTAAGGCGGAAGAGGCCAAGCTGGTCGGAAAGTTGGTGGGCGAAAAGGCCCGCGCGGCTGGAATCAGCCGTGTGGTATTCGACCGGGCCGGATATCGGTATCACGGCCGCGTTGAGCAATTAGCCCAAGCTGCGCGCGAAGCGGGTCTAGAGTTCTAGGAGTGAAGCTTGCCGAAGATTGATCCCACGGGACTCACGCTGGAGGAGCGCGTCATCCGAGTGAATCGGGTGGCCAAGGTCGTTAAAGGCGGCCGGCGCTTCCACTTCAGTGCTCTGGTGGTGGTGGGCGATGGCCACGACACGGTTGGCATCGGGATCGGGAAGGCCAACGAAGTGCCGGACTCGATTCGCAAGGCGGTCGAAGTCGCCAAGAAGAATTTGATGCGGGTTCCGATGAAGCAGGCGACTTTGCCCCACGAGGTACGCGCCTCGTTCGGCGCCGCCGACGTCCTCTTGAAGCCAGCCGCGCCGGGCACCGGCCTGATCGCGGGTGGCGCTGTGCGAGCTGTGCTGGAGGCAGCCGGAGTCAAGGATGCCCTTAGCAAGTCGTTGGGCAGCGGCAATCCGGTGAATGTGGCTCGGGCCACGATGGTCGGCTTGGGTATGATGCGCGATCCGCAGGAAGCGCGGCGGCTGCGGCGCGGTGATACGGACGGCGAACGAAGCGAGGCCCCACGAAGAGCAGCTCCTGCCGAGCCGGTTGCGGTTGAAGGATAGATCGATGGCGACGAAACTCCGCGTGACCCAGTTAAAGAGTGAGATCGGCTGCACGGAAGATCAACGAGCAACGGTGCGCAGCCTCGGCTTGCACCGCATTCGACAGGAAGTGGTGGTGAGTGACACGCCCGCCATTCGTGGAATGCTGCACAAGGTGCGCCATCTGGTGCAGGTCGCGGAGGAAGCAGAGAAAGCGTGAAATTGCATGATCTGCGCCCCAACGAGGGCGCCCACGCGAAGGGCCGAAGGGTAGGCCGTGGCATAGGTACGGGGCGCGGCAAGACATCAGGGGCAGGCCAGAAGGGCCAGAAGGCACGGTCTGGCGGCTCCATTCCAGCGTATTTCGAGGGTGGACAGTTGCCCCTCGTGCGGCGGCTACCGTATCGGCGAGGCTTCACAAACCCCCACCGGGTCGAATATGAAGTGGTCAACCTGGCGCAGTTGGACGGCCTGCCAACAGATGCGCCCGTCACAATCGAGGCTCTGCGTAAGGCCCGACTGGTGCGAAAGAAGAATCTGCCAGTGAAGATCCTGGGGAGGGGCACACTTACCAAACCGCTCCAGGTGCAGGCGAACGCGTTTTCTGCCTCCGCGAAGGCCGCCATCGAGGCAGCGGGTGGATCGGCGGTGGAGGTCTAGTCCATGCTGGATTCGGTCGTCAACGCCTTCCGCATCGCTGATCTCCGAGCTAAGCTGCTGTTTACGTTCGGGATGCTGGTCGCCTTCCGGTTCTTATCACATGTGCCCGTCCCGGGCGTCGATGTGCCGGCTCTCCAGCAGCTATTTAACTCTAACCAGCTATTGGGCATGCTGAACCTGTTCTCAGGCGGGGCGATGCGCACGTTCTCGGTGGTGGCGATGGGGGTTTATCCGTACATCACGGCCACCATCATCGTGCAGTTGCTCATTCCCGTCATTCCGCAGCTCGAGGCGCTTTCCAAAGAAGGCGAGGCGGGCCGAGCGAAGATCAACCAGTTCATGCACATCATGACGGTCCCCCTGGCTGCGCTGCAGTCGTTTGGCACGGTGGTGTTCGTGAACAGCCAGACAAATCTCAAGATCGTGGACAAATTTGACCTTGGTCAGTATCCGCTGGAAACGACGGCCATCATTGCTTCGATGACGGCCGGCACCGTGCTACTGATCTGGATCGGTGAGCTGATTACTCAGAATGGTATTGGGAATGGCGTATCGATCATCATCTTTGCAGGCATCGTGGCCTCGCTGCCCCAGGTAGTCCAGCAATCCCTGGTCTCGGCAACGGACCTCTGGCCGGTGCTGATCTTTGCGGTGCTGGCGCTCGCGATGGTGGCTGCCATTGTTTACGTGTACGAGGGTCAACGGCGGATACCAGTCCAGTATGCACGGAGGCTGCGGGGCAACCGCTGGTACGGTGGTGGCAGCACCCATATCCCGATGAGGGTCAATTCAGCAGGCATGATCCCACTGA
>DASXTD010000108.1:0-2459 GCA_036505655.1 Chloroflexota bacterium | reverse complement strand
GAGCAGGACAGCTCTCCCGTGCGCATCCGCGTCCTCAATGAGAGTCTGATCGCCTTTCGGACGACCTCGGGCAAGGTGGGGTTGATCGAGGACACCTGCCCGCATCGCGGCGCCTCGCTGTTTTTCGGCCGCAGTGAGGATGAGGGCCTTCGGTGCCTCTACCACGGCTGGAAGTTCGACGTCACCGGCCAGTGCGTCGACATGATGAACGAGCCTGCCGAGAGCGCGTTCAAGCAGAAGATCAAGGCTGTGGCTTACCCCACGTTGGAGCGAGGAGGCTGCATCTGGGCCTACCTGGGGCCACGCGACACTCCGCCCCCGCTGCCCGAGATAGAGGCGAATTTAGAATTGGAAGGCGTGTCCCCCGTGAGCCTTTGCTTGAACGAGTACAACTGGCTGCAGGCGATGGAGAACAACCTTGACACCGCGCACAACGTGATCCTCCACCACGGAGCCATCACGCTCGAGGCGGCCAGCGATCCAAAGTTCCCGAACGCGGGCATGAAGTACCTGGTGGCCAATCGGGCCGCGCAGTTCGACATCCGCGACGCCGACTTCGGGATCAGCTCGGGTGCTCATCGGCCTGCCGCGCCCGGCTCGACGTATTGGCGGACGACCCTCTGGCTGTGGCCCTTCTACACGCTGTCTCCGACCTTTCAGATGGGAACTCGCAGCGAGGTGGTGGCTACTGTCCCCGTGGACGACCACCACAACATGCAGGTGACATTCAACCGGGTGCTGGGTCAGCGCAACGGCAATAGCCGTCAGTTCGGCGGCGACAGTACGCTGCCCAACACTTCGGATTGGCTGGGAAGATTCCGCAACGCGCTCGATCCGACGACGGACTTCGGGATCGACCGTGCGCTCCAGCGCCGCGCCCCGCCGGACTCGACCGGCTGGAGCGGGATTCGGGGCGGTGTGCCTGCGCAGGACGAGGCAATGAAGTGGAGCCAGGGCCGCGCGGACGGAGACGGCATCGTTGATCGGAGCCGCGAGCACCTGGGCACGACCGACGCCATGATCATGCGCGTCCGTCAGCATCTTCTCGAAGCCGCCACTGCGCTGCGTGAACGGCAGGCTGCACCCCCCTGCGTAGATTCGCCCGCCCTGTACGGCCAGCGCTCAGGGTGGAACCTGCTACCGGAGGGCGTCGATTACTTCGAGGGGCTGCGGGAGCTCCGCGAGGGTTTCAGAGCGTCGGTCGGGATGGTTCCCTCGCGATAGGCCCTGAGGGATAAAGCGATGAGGCCGACGACATTCACGCGTGTTCTCGCATCCATAGTGGGCCCGCTGATCGTGGGCTGCGGTCAGGTGAGCCCAAGCACGGCCCCTGGCGCCGCCGCGGTGCCGGCGGCACCAGCGAAGCAGATCGTTGTGGGCATGTTTTCCACCCCAGCCGGCATGCATCAGGAGCTAACCAACCCGCAAGGGTCGTCTGGGAGCATTCCGGGACTAGCCGAGCTCTATCAGATGCTCGACAGCAGCCTCTCTTATTACGATGAGCACTCCGCGCGCCAGCCCTGGCTTGCGACGGCCGTGCCGAGCGCCGAGAACGGTCTCTGGCAAGTCTCCCCTGATGGCACGATGCAGACGACCTGGCACCTCAAGCCCGGGATCAACTGGCAGGACGGCACGCCGCTAACATCAGACGACTTGCGGTTCACGATCTCCGTCTACCGCAATCGCGATCTTGGGCTGTCGCCTGTGCGGGGTCTCCCGCTAGTCGATGGAGTGGATACGCCCGATGCAGACACTTTAGTCCTCCACTGGGCGCAACCTTTTATTAGCGCCGATGCATTCTTCACCGCCGGGGTTACCGGCTTGCCTTCGTCCATGTGGCCGTTACCCCGTCACCTGCTCGAGCAGCCTCTCCAAGAGGACCCGGGCAATTTCCTAGGGTTGGCCTACTGGCGCGGAGGATTCGTCGGCGTCGGTGCCTTCAAGATGCAGTCATGGGTCGAAGGGACCGCCATCTCGCTCGTTGCCAACGATGGCTATGCGCTAGGCCGGCCTCGGCTCGATCGGATCGACGTACGCTTCTTTACGGATCGGAGTGCGCTCATGGCCTCGCTGCTGTCCGGGGACATCCAGCTCCCGCTCGGCCGAGGGTTGTTCGCCGAGGATGTCCTCCAGATTCAGAATTCCACGCAAGACATCAAGGTTCAACTGAACGGGCCGCTCGGCCTTGCTATTCCAGTCTATCCAGAGTTCATGAACCCTGATCCGCCCATCGTCACGAACGTTCAGTTTCGCCGAGCGCTCCTCATGGCCATCGACCGCCAAGAGATGACCGACACGCTGAACTATGGGCTGGGACCGGTGGCCGATTCCTGGATTGCCCCCGATCAGGTGCAAGGACAAGCCGTGGAAAAGCAAATCGTTCGCTACCCGTATGACGTCCGTGCCGCCAGCCAAAATCTCCAGGATCTTGGATACGTCAAAGGGTCAGATGGCAGTTT
>DASXTD010000107.1:0-6167 GCA_036505655.1 Chloroflexota bacterium | reverse complement strand
TTCGCAGTGAGCGGCTGCGTCACAGGTCCAGCAAGCCAGGCCACTCCTGGGGCGCAGACCACAACCAGCCCGGCTGCACCCAAGTCCATCACGATCGCGTTTCCTCTCGACCCTAATAGTCTTGGCGGCAGTCTGACCGGGGGGAACCAGGCTGCGGTGGTACCCAGCCGATACTTCCGGGAGTTCGACAATGCGTATCTCACCACCTACAACCAGCAGGACGAGACAAATCCCTGGCTGGTCACGCAGGTCCCTTCTCTAGATGACGGAACCTGGAAAGTGCTCGACAACGGCGGGATGGAGGTCACCTGGAAGCTCCGACCTGGAATCAAGTGGCAGGATGGAACGGACCTGACCTCAGATGATCTCGTGTATAGCTGGGATGTCCAGCACGATCCAATCACCCAGATCGGGAATGCCAGCATCGCCCGCCTGGTATCGGAGGTGCGGACGCCGGACTCGCTGACCGCGGTGTTCGTCTGGCCCCAGGCGAGTCAGCTCGGTAATCTCGCCGGGGTGCGGGAATTCGACGTCTTGCCCCGTCACCTCCTCGCAAGCGTCGACCATCCCGCACTCATCGACCATCCCTATTTCCAGGATCCGTCGGTGTTTGTGGGGGCTGGTCCCTACCGGCCAACCGCTTGGGACCATGGCCGTTCGGTGACTCTGGAGGCATTCAACAATTACTTTTTGGGACGCCCAAAGATTGATAAGGTCACGTTCTCGACGATCGGAGACTATCAGACGGCCCTGGTGAACGTCCTGTCCGGCCAGGTGGATGTCGGGTACTGGGCGATCTCGTATGAAGGCGCACGCATTCTTCAGCAGGAATGGGCGAACAACGGCGGCGGCACCGTCGAGATGCAAGCCAACAACGCTCGTTTCTTCTTCCCTCAGCTCCGCCCCGAATACGCGACCCCTACAGACTTGACCGATGTCCGGGTGCGGCAGGCGATCATGTACGCCATGGACCGCAGGGAGCTGGCTGAGACAGCCGCCGCCGGCGCAGCGCAAGTCATTAACAGCACGACTTATCCGGACAGCGCGTTAGGCCGAGTCGTGGAAACCAAGGCCCCCCAATACGCCTATGACCCCACTCGAGCCACTGCTCTGTTCACCGAAGCAGGCTGGCGACCCGGGGCGGACGGGATCCTGACCAAGGGGGGAGATCGCTTCCAGCTGCCCTACCGACTCGCTTCCAACAATGCGTCGGCAGACCAGGCATTACTCTTCCCTGTGCTTCAGCAGCAGCTCCGAAAGGTGGGAGTTGATCTGGTCTCAGTTCTGGCAACACTCAACGACCAGCAAGCGGACGCGACGTTCCCCGGCCTGGCGTTCACTGGATTGCCCGACAACCAGGCCGGATTCCTCACTCGCTTCGCCACCGTCAATATCGCTAGTCCTCAGAATCGCTGGACAGGCAATAATCGCGATGGCTACTCGAACCCGGTTTTCGACCAGATGGTGCAAAAGGTGGACGTGACTCTGCGACTAGAGGAGCGCATGCAGCTCTGGGCAGAGGCTAACCGCGTGATAGTCGACGATGTCGGCTTCATGCCCCTTTACAACTACCCATACCCGTATGTTGTACGCAAGAACGTGGTCGGTGCGCTGCCGGGCGATCCCATCAACCCGCCGTCCTACTTCGTCCACCTGTGGGACGTGCAATAGGCCCAGGGAAAGGCGGGGACAAGCCCCCGCGCTACTCAAACAGCTGGTGAGCGCAGGCTAGCCGCCGAGGCCTTTCGCTAGTCTAGGATGAACGGATGCGCTGTTCCATGCGGTCTACCGGATTGTCTCGCTGCTGGCTATGCACGCCACGCAGGTAGGGCATCGTGATCGCCTCGAAGCCGTGGCCGTCCGGGCTGGAGAAATAGAAGCCGCGCCCATAATGGTAATAGTTGATCATGCCCATAGGCTTCGTGGCCGATTCTGGGTGCATCGGTCCGCCCGGATCGCTGCGAATGGTGATTCCTTCCGCGCGCACGCGCTCCAACAGCTCGTCGAACTGCTGGTTCCCAACTCGGAAACAGAAATGTCGTTCGCCACCCTGGCCTGAATGGGGGCCGTGCGCAACAAACTCCAGGACCTGCAAATCGTTGATCCGTACGCTGTTGCCCTCGCGGGGCTTATTCATGACCCGTGCGAACCACTCGGCAGAAGCTTCAGGGTCCTTCGAGGGCACCGGTGCGTGGTGCAGCAGGATTGCCATGATTCCCCCTCCTTCGTCGCTACCGCGCTGCGCGGACACGCCGCTGACAGCACGGGTTGGTGATATGCGTACTCGTTTCCTATTCGTCGCTACCGCGCTGCGCGGACACGCCGCTGACAGCACGGGTTGGTGATATGCGTACTCGTTTCCTAGATGAGCTTGTAGGCGACGGTGGTTAGCTCGAACGTGTGGCCGTTGCGGTCCTTAAAGAACAACCCTCGTCCGCCGCTGCGATTGTTGAGCTTCTTGTTGTCTGCCTCGTCGGCATCGCTGCCGAACGCCACCCTGGCCGAGCGAAGCCTGTCAACAATGCCGTCCAGCTCCTCATCGCTAACCAGCAGCGTGAACGTGCGCCGCTCGAAGTCGTTATTCTCAGCGTCGGCAAAATCGAGGCACAGTTCGTCGTCGAGCTTCACCGGAGCAAAACGGGCGAAGTCTCCCGTGTAGGGGCGACCCAGAATGTAGCCCACGAACAATGCCGAGCTGAGCTTGTCCGGGCTCAGCACGATGGTGTGATCGAGCTTGACATCCATGTTTTCCATCGCGCCGGCCTGGACGGCCAAATCAGCCATCGCTTTCCTCCTATCGGTGATGCGTTTGTCGCCCCACTTTACTCGAACCGCCCACTAATCGGGAAGACTGAGCGGGGTGCTTCCGGCGCATGCAGTCACAAAGCGCGCCGCCATAGCGGGGTGGGTCCCGAAATGCAGGTGTACATAGGACGCCAGGATATTCCCATTCGAGTAGCCTTCGAGCTTCTGGTTGGGCTCGGTCACCTGGTAGGCCGCTGCCAACTCATTGATCTGGTCTGAGAGCTCCGAGTAGTGGAACTCGTGGCCGACCACGTGGGTGCCCAGCTCCAGAAGCGGGGTGGATCGGCGCGCCGTGATGGTCCGATAGCCGACGGTTACGCGATCTCGGCGCATGCGTGAATCCACCGGTATCAGCCCAACCATCGAGTGCTCGGATCCGTCGAAGCTGGTCACCGTCCGTCCGAGATACATGAGCCCGCCACACTCGGCATAAATGGGGAGGCCGAACTGGGCCGCTTGACGCAATGAAGCGTGCAAGGACTGATTCTGGGCGAGCTCGTCGGCGAATAGCTCGGGGAAGCCCCCGCCCAGGTACACACCCTGGGCACCCTCCGGCAGCGCACGGTCGTGCAGGGGGCTGAAGGGGATTAGCTCTCCGCCCCACGCCTCCAAAAGGTCGAGGCTGTCGGGGTAATAGAAGCTAAACGCCTGGTCCTGGGCCAGCGCAATGCGGGCTAATCTCGGCTTGGATTCGGTGGGAAATCCGTCCCAGGAGACCACTGACGATTCAGCGCCGTCGATTGAGGGGCCAGCCCGGTTGGCGAGCTTCAAGATCTCGTCGAGGTCTATGTGTGCCTGCACTGCATCGGCCAGGCGGACCAGTTTTTCAGATTCCGCGTGGCCCGAGTGCGCTGGTACGAGTCCGAGGTGCCGCTCCGGAATCGCGATCTCTGCATCACGGGGCAGCGCGCCCAGCACGGGCAAACCAGTGGCAGCTTCAATCGCCTCGGTGGCGATGCGCGCGTGCGTGTCGTTCGCGACGCGGTTGAGAACGAAGCCTGCTACGTACAGCTCAGGATCGAAGCGAGCGCAGCCCAGGGCGACGGCTGCAGCACTGCGTGCGGTTTTGGCGGCGTCGATGACGACCAGGACCGGCGCATCGATCAGCTTGGCAACCTGAGCCGTCGACCCTTCCTCGCCGCGGTCATTTCGTCCGTCGAACAGGCCCATCACCCCTTCCACGATGCTGAGATCAACCGAGTTGGCTGCGCGCGCGAACAACGCCTTGAGAGCTGGGGGAGGCAATAGGACGCTGTCCAGGTTGCGGCTCGGCCGGCCGGCCGCCTGGCTGTGGTGCGACGTGTCGATGTAGTCCGGCCCGACCTTAAACGGCTGCACCGATAAGCCACGCCGTCTAAATGCCGCGATCAGGCCGCAAGCGATGGTGGTCTTACCCACGCCGCTAGCCACGCCCGCGATGACGATTCGCCGCACGATCAGGGGCCAGAGCTCTCTCCCCCCTGGCGGGGGAGGGTTGGGGAGAGGGGGGAAACCAGCGGGTAGCCGCGGCGGGTAATGATGCGATCTCCTATGTGGACCGAGGCGCTGTTCCCAACGATCACAGTGGTCAGCATATCGATCTGGTTATCTAGCAGGTGGTCGAGATCGGTGATGGTAACGGCCTGCCCGGGCCGACTGGCGTTGCGCACCAGCCCAACCGGCGTGGTGAGCACACGATGTTGCAGCAAGAGGTCGCGGGCCCGAGCCAGTTGGCTCTGACGACGCGCACTGGCCGGGTTGTAGAAGACCACCACCAGATCGCTCCCGGCGGCTGCCTCGATGCGTTTCTCGATGACGGACCAGGGAGTCATGAGGTCGCTCAGACTGATGGCTGCGAAGTCGCTCATCAAAGGAGCTCCGAGCAAGGCAGCAGCCGCTTGAGCCGCCGAGACCCCCGGAACGATCTCGACTCGTGCCGCCAGTTTTGACGCACCCCGCTGGTCGATCAGCTCAAATACGAGCCCGGCCATACCGTAGATGCCGGCGTCTCCGCTCGACACCAGGGCAACGCGCTGATCCCGCTCGACCAGATCGAGTGCCAGACTGCAGCGTTCGATCTCATCACCAATCGGGCTGCCGTGATAGGCCTTGAATCCCAGCCAGGGCCGCACCAGGTCGAGATAACCCTCGTAACCCACGATGACTTGAGCCCGTTCCAGTGCGTCACGACCGCGACGGGTAAGGTCATCGGGGCCACCTGGTCCCAACCCGACGATAGCCAGGTGCCCCAGGGCCGACTGCCTGGCGACTCGTGCAACCGCGACGGTCGCGCGCTGGGTGCGCGCTTTCGGAACGATGAGCTCTGTGGCTCCTGCCGCGAGTAGCGCCGCCGGCTCGCACACGGCGCCGGTTCCCACAGCATCCCTCACAATCGAAGAGCTCCCCGACGGACCTTGAATTCCAGCCAACTGCTCGGCGGAGAAATAACGGACCGGCCAACGATGCCGGGCGGCAAGGTCGGTGATCCCCGCTTCGTCGGCCTTGAGCTCGATCGTCGCCAGCTCGCGGACACTGGCTGGGGCGAGCCCCGCTTCATCCAGGGTCGCAATGATCAGATCATCAAGCTCCCCAGCGGTGATTCCACGCACCGAACCGACGCCCAGGACTAGCGTTCTGGGACGAAAGACTACGCAGGTGGCCTGCGGGTCAACTTCCGGCAGGACCCCATCTGAGATAACGATTCGCGCGGCCACCGGTGCGGCGAGCAAGGCAGCGATTGACTCGAAGCGGGTGATATTCGGGGGCGCTTCCTGCCACCAATCCTCTTCGCCCGCATCCTGGTAGCCCCCCATCGGCTCGTCGGAGATCAGGGCGGCGCTCGCCCGAGTGACCGCCGTTCCATTCTCGATGCTCCAACCCCACTCCTGCCCGAGCAGGTCCAACGCCAGTTTGTCGAGCACCTCCGCCGCCGTCGTGACGACCGGCTGGGCGCCAATCACCGCTGCCACTTCGTGAGCGAGTTGGTTCGCTCCACCCAGGTGGCCCGATAGCAGCGCAATGGCATGCCGCCCGGCTTCGTCTACCACGACGATGGCGGGATCGGATCGCTTGTCCTTAAGCACTGGAGCCAGCGTGCGCACCGCGACTCCGACCGGCACCACGAGGATCAGCGCTCGATATCTGGCGAAGGCCGAGCGTACTTGCTCGCCAAAAGTGCCTTCCGGGAGCCCCAGCGCGGGTTCTCTAGTCTGATCTAGCCAGCGCTCGGGAACGTACAGATCGCCGCTCGTTGCCTGCGCAATCTTCCCGGCAATTTCGGCTCCCCGGCGCCCCACAGCAAAGGTGGCTACATCGTGGACAACGCCCCGGCCGAGGCGAGAGTCGGTAGGTCTGGTGACCCTCTGCGTGCCGGGGGAGGAGAC
>DASXTD010000106.1:0-3506 GCA_036505655.1 Chloroflexota bacterium | reverse complement strand
AATAATTTTCCCCCAGATTGTCAAAGTTGTTTCCCCTCCCTATAATGACCCATCCCGCATGGCGCGCAAGACCCGCACCCAGAGGCTTCAAGCCGAGGATCGCCGATACCTCTGGCATCCCTTTACCCAACAGCGTGAGTGGGTGAAGACCGATCCCTTGATCATTGAGCGGGGGGACGGCATCTATCTGGAGGATACCGACAGTCGTCGCTACCTGGACGGGGTCTCCTCGATCTGGGTCAATCTCCATGGCCACCGCAAGGGGGCCCTGGACCGCGCCCTCAAGGCGCAACTGGGCCGCATCGCCCATTCCACGCTGCTGGGGCTTTCGAATGTCCCGGCCATCGAGCTGGCGCGTCGGCTCGTGGCGCTCGCACCGCGCGGTCTCACGCGGGTCTTCTATTCGGACAATGGCTCGACGGCGGTGGAAGTGGCCCTCAAGATGGCCTTCCAGTATTGGCAGCTGCAGGGCGGCGCGTCCCGCTCGAAAACGAAATTTCTTCACCTCGGGCAGGCCTACCACGGCGACACGCTCGGCGCGGTCGGCGTGGGTGGCATCCCGCTGTTTCACGAGCGATTCAAGCCGCTGCTGCATCACAGTTATGAAGCCCATGCCCCCTACTGCTACCGCTGCCCGCTGGGGCTGACCTATCCCCAATGTCAAGTGGCCTGCGCCGATTCCGTCGAAGATGTGCTGAAACGCCATCACGAGAAAATTGCGGCCCTCATCGTGGAGCCGATGCTGCTGGCGGCGGGCGGGATGATCACCATGCCGCCGGGCTATCTCAGCCAGCTCCGGAAGCTGTGCACCAGGTATCGTGTGCTCCTGATCGCCGATGAGGTGGCGACGGGTTTCGGCCGGACCGGCCGGATGTTCGCCTGCGAGCACGAGGGCGTGAAGCCCGACCTCATGACCCTCAGCAAAGGGCTGACCGGCGGCTATCTGCCGCTCGCGGCGACATTGACGACCGAGCGAATCTACCGCGCGTTCCTGGGACGCTACGAGGAATTTAAAACCTTCTTCCATGGCCACAGCTACACCGGCAATCCTCTGGGCTGCGCGGTCGCGTTGGCGAACCTCGAGGTCTTCAGAAAAGAGCGGACGCTCACCGGGCTCAGACCGAAGATCGCGGCACTTCGCCGGCTGCTGGCTCCGCTGTCGGACCATCGGCATGTCGGAGATATCCGGCAACTGGGGTTGATCGCCGGGATGGAGCTGGTGCAGGATCGCGCGACGAAGGAGCCCTACCCGCTTGCAGCGCGCGTGGGCATGAAAGTTGCGGACGAGGCGCGCAAGCGCGGCCTGCTCATCCGCCCGCTCGGCAACGTCATCGTCCTCATGCCGCCGCTCAGCATCACATTCAAGGAGCTGCGTCAGATGGTGGGAATCGTGGCGGCGGCAATCCGGAAGGTGACGTTGTAGATAGTACGGATAAAAAAGAAGTTTGGATTCATCGATTTAGCCAGAAATCCAAACCTTACTGGCTCTCGTAGTGCGGGGTACAAGGGGCACCGACCACTCACACTACAAAGGAGGGCATGTCATGCAGGTACGTCAGTTCATATGGATCGTGATCTTTGGAATTGCCGGTGTCGCGGCAGGCTGCGGCACGATGGAAACCAAATCTTCGGGACTGTCGCTGTACGAACGTCTGGGAGGGAAGCCGGCGATCACCGCCGTCGTGGATGACTTCGTCGGGCGCGTGGCGGCGGACAATCGAATCAACGGGAGATTTGCCAATGCCAACATCCCCCGCCTGAAGATGATGCTGGTGGATCAGATCTGCGCGGCCTCCGGCGGCCCTTGCACCTACACCGGCCGCGATATGAAATCAGCCCATGCGGGCATGGGCATCACCGGCGCCGAGTTCGACGCGCTGGTGGGTGACCTTGTGGCCACTCTGAACACATTCAAGGTGCCCGAGCGCGAGAAAAATGAGCTATTGGGGGCGCTGGGGCCGATGAAAAAAGACATCGCCGAACGGCCTTGACTTCTGCATAGCGGGGTTTATTGCCTGCGGCTATGGGGTCCTGCCGCCGGTTTCCCCCGCCGTGCTCATGACCCGTTGCAATCGAGCGGGTGACACCGCATGGGCGCCCAGATGCAGCGCGGGGCGTACAGCCGGGTTCCGGGACTTTGACGGCGAAACGCCCAGCTGCGATGGGCTATGCGGGGGCAGGACCCGCTCAAAGAGCAACGGGTTCCCCGCTGCGCGCGGCGGGTGGCCCTCTACCGGCGTCACCCCGCCGCCTTCGGCAACATCGGCACCACTCGCATTGCTCTTAGCTCCAGATCGCGAGCATGGCGCCCATCACCAGGAGCGACACGAGGTGATAGCCGTTGTTTATGAGGTAGAGATCGCGGGGCCAGCCGGCGAAAAGATAGTTGCATAGGTTGGGCGCGGCGACGAACCCGACCCAGGCCCAGAGTCCGATGCCGGCGCCCGAAAGGACTGTTTTCGCCTGAACGAAACCGATGAAGAGAGCCAGCACATAGGCCGTCATCACAGCCGAGGCGAACGCCCCGGTGAGCGCTACGCCCATATTCGTTCGCTTGCAATCCTGTTCGCTTTTGCCGATCGCCAGCATCCATCGTGGGCCGAACAGTGCCGGAGAGTACCAAATCACGCCGATGACGTAGTTGACGACGGCTGCGACCAGCACCACGATGTAGTTGATCTCAATTCTCATGACGCTCTCCTTTCTCTAGTTGGAGCCCGACTCCAGATGAAATTTGTGCATCAGCCGATGAGCCACCGGCGCCAGGATGATTCCCGCAGTAGTGATGAAGGCCAGCCCGCTGAACAGCGCATAGAATCCGGCAAAGAGCTTGCCGGAATACGTCTGCAGTGGACCGAAAGGCCCCATGCCAGACAGGATCATGGAGGCGTTCGCGAAGGCGTCGATCCACGGCATGCTCTCGAAATAGTGGTAACCGAACATCCCTACGCCCAGACAGATCAGGATGATGAGGATGCCGAGACCAGCGTGGAACGCTAGCCTGGCAAGGAACACCGGCCATGGCAGCAAAGGAGCTTTACGATGCTCGTACATACCGCCTCTACCGTGAGTCCCGCCACAACATCACTGCCAGCCCACCGGCGATGAAAACCCCCAGTGCACTCACCCACATGGGGACAACGCTCCCCTGAATCGTGACCTCCCAGCCGAAGAGAAGCCTGAATACATGCACCAGCGCCATGAGGGCAAGCACGCCAACAGCGATCGTCGTGAATGGTTTTTTCATTTCGGCCTCCTGACTTCGACGCGGTCGTTGAGTTTGGCCTTGGCGAGTTTGTCGGCGCGGCCCTGGTTGCAGAAGAGTTCCAGCCAGCCGTCGCTGTTGACGAGCGCTGCGAGCTTCTTCGGTTTCGCGTCCGTATAGCACCGCTGCAGCCCCTTCACGCTAGCCTTCCGAACACGAACCTGTAACTTAAGCCGGTTGTCCATGTCGGCCAGGTCGCGCAGCTCAGTCTGGCCGATGTTGGTGATGAGATTGCCGAACC
>DASXTD010000105.1:0-4932 GCA_036505655.1 Chloroflexota bacterium | reverse complement strand
GCGAGAGTATAACGCCGTCTTAACGCCCACTCCCACGCATGGCAGTTAAGAGACTCATGAGAAATCCGCTGCACTATCGTCCTGAGCCCGCAGGCGAAGGACCTCCCGGGATTAGCAAACGTTGGTGCCGCCGGGAGATCCTTCGCTGCAGCTCAAGGACGACCGACCGTGTTTCAGCCCACGGCGCGCCGATGCTCCATCGCCTGACCCAGCGTCACCTCGTCGGCATACTCCAGGTCGCCGCCCACCGGGAGACCGCGGGCGATCTGCGTCACCTGCACCCCGGACGGCCGCAACAGTTGGGTCAGATATTGAGCCGTGGTGTCCCCTTCCACGTTGGGATTCGTGGCCAGGATTACTTCGCGGAACGACTCGGTCTGGATTCTTTTCAGCAGCGGCTCGATCTTCAGATCTTCCGGACCGATCCCCTCAATGGGTGAAAGCGCCCCGTGGAGCACGTGGTAAAGCCCTTTGTATCGCTGCGTTCGCTCGAAGGCGAGCACGTCCAAAGGCTCCTCAACCACGCACAAGAGCGAGCGGTCGCGCTGTGAGTCCGAGCAGATGACGCACGGATCAGCCGCCGTCAGGTGGAAGCATTGAGAGCAGAAGACCACTGAGTCACGCATATAGACGATCGCGTCGGCCAGCTCGTGGGAGAGCTCCGGTGGTTGGCGCAACAAGAAGAACGCCAATCGTTGGGCGGTCTTGGGCCCAATGCCCGGCAGATGCGCCAAAGCATCTACGAGACGGTTGATCGGCTCGGTTCCCGCCCGCACGCGCTTACAGGCCGGGGATCTTGAGGTTGCCGGTGATCCCCGCGACCTGTTTGGCCGCCGCATCGCGGGCCTGTCCGAGGGCGTCGTTGACAGCCACGACGAGCAGATCCTGCAGCATCTCGGCATCGCCCGCTTCCAACACACTGGGGTCTACTTCAATGGAGAGGACTCGCTGTTGGCCATCCGCGATCACTTTTACTGCGCCGCCGCCCGCGCTCGCCTCGACTTGCAGGCTAGCCAGCTCCTCTTCCATTTTTTGGAGCCGCCCTTGCATCTGCTTCAGCATCTTCGCGTTCAGCATGCTGCGTTCCTCCCGTTTAACGGCCGGCACCCGCCGACCACTCGGGGTCGGCGCCCGATTCCGCTCCGCTCCTTTGACCTCACCATACTAATCCTCAGCTAACTCTCTTCGACGAGATGCCCGCCAAACAGCGACACACCCAACTCGGCGATGGAAGGCGTTTTGGGCTCAGCCGCTTGGCGCCCGTCGTCCTCCGGCTCGGCCCTGTCCCGTGCGTCAGACTCCTGCCCTCTAAAGCGAACTCTGAGTGGAGATTGGAACTCGACTTCGAGTGCCGCCTCGACCACTTTACGCGCGTCAGCCCCATCCACACGTTGAAGTTCTAATCGATCCAGCGGCCCCTGCAAGGTGACCACTCCTCCGTCCAGCCCCACCGGGGTGAGCTTCTGCAGGAGCAGCCGCATGAGTAAGTTCACTTCCACCGCTTCACGTACCACCGGCCATCTCGCTTGCAGTGCTGCTACCGAGACGGGCGTTGGGGCGGCCGCCATCTCCACCTGGGCCGTGAGGGGCTGCGGTGGTGGGGCAGTCGTCGGCGCTACCTTATAAGTGGTCGGGGGCAATGATGGTGATGGAGACGGCGCCAACTTTTCCACAGCCGCGGGCGCAGATTGGGGAGGAGCAGGCTGCGCAATTACCTCTTCCTTCGCGCCAGGGGGGTCGGGGGGCTCAGGCCCCCCGAATACAATCGAAGGTTGGGGAGAGGCGACGGCGCCTGATCCTTCATTGAGGCCGGCCGCCCACACGGTGACCAGATCCAGTTGGACCAGCACCGACTGCTCATCGCGGCCCCGCCCTTCGATCTCTCCGAACGCGCGCAGCAGCGAGTGGATGTACCCGGCCGCCCAACGCTGGGCTACGCTCCGCAGCCAATCCGCTTCTTCCGGGCTCATCTCACCTTCTACCGTCGCACCGGCGCCCAGCCGGATGAGCAGCGCCCGCCGCAGATAAAAGAGCACTTCGTCGAGGAATTGGCGCAGATCGGCCCCTTCCTCGGTCAAGTCCTCCAGGAGTTGCACCGCTCGTCGCGCGTCTCCGAGCGACAGCGCATCGAAAAAGGCGCGCAGCGCATCGCCGCGCACCAGACCCAGCACACGCCGCGCGGCTTCCATTGTGATCGGCGTACCCGCAAACGCAGCGAGTTGCTCGAGCGTGGACAGCGCATCGCGGAGGCTGCCGCGGGATAGGCGCGCCAGGCGATCGGCGACTCCTGCTTCGATCTCCCAACCTTCCGAGCGGGCCACCAGCTCCAGGTGCTCATGCGTCGCTTTCTGGGAATGGCGGTGCAGGTCGAAGCGTTGGCAGCGCGAGACGATCGTGGCGGGTACCTTGTGCGCCTCGGTCGTCGCCAGCACAAACACCGTGCGGGGCGGCGGCTCTTCGATCGTTTTCAAAAAGGCATCCCAGGCTTTGGCGCTAAGCTGGTGCGCCTCGTCCACAATGTAGACTTTCGTCTTCGCCTCCACCGGTGCGAAGTACACTCGCTCGCGCAGCTCCCGCACATCGTCCACGCCGCCATGCGAAGCCGCGTCCATTTCGATCAAATCCATGGCGCGCCCGTTGTCCACTGCCAGGCAGGAGTCGCACTCGCCGCAAGGCTCGCCATCGATCGGACGATGGCAGTTCAGCGCGCGATAGAGGATGCGCGCGATGCTGGTCTTCCCCGTCCCGCGGGGCCCGCAGAACAGGTAGGCGTGGGCGACGGTCCCCCGGGCCACTGCGTTGCGGAGCGCTCGGGCCGCTGACTCCTGGCTGATCAGGTCGGCGAAACGCTTCGGCCGCCAGCGGAGATAGAGCGAAGCCGGTTGCGAAGGATTCATCTAACGGCCTTGGCCAGTCTGTCGCCTCGGACGTAGACACCCGAGAACGTTCCGCGTTCGCTCCACGTCATTAATCCCCTCCCCCCCTGGGGGGGAGGGTTAGGGTGGGGGGTGAGCTGGAGGAAGGCGAGACCCGGCGCAGGAAGTCCGCCGCCCGCAGTCGCCGCTCCAGCGCAAATTCCATTTGTTCCCGCAGCACCTGCTCGGCCTCTCGTAGTACGCGGTCCGGGGCCGCCAGCGTCATGTGCCCAGTGGGGACCGTGCGTTGCAGGTAGCGCAGCAGCTTCAGCGCGTCCGGCAGGATCCCCCTGGCCGAAGGCTGACTCGCAAAACAGTCGGGACAAAGCACCCCACCCAGTTTGACGCTATAGCCGTTGGTCTCTGGCTTCAGCTCGGCACGGCAAAACACACACTCAGTTAGCTGGGGCCGAAAGCCGACCGCCCCCAGCAGGTGCAGCTCGAACTGCCGATCCAGCAGGCTGAGATTTGAGGCTGAAGGTGCGCCCTCACCCGTCCTTGGCCCTGCGGGCCGGCGGCCGGCCTCTCCCAGGGGGAGAGGCGCGAGGGTTCCCTCTCCCTCTGGGAGAGGGTGGGGTGAGGGCGTGGCCCCTCCGTCTAGCCCCTCCTCAAGCCCGCTGAGGGCGTCGAGCAGCAGTGTGAACACGCTCGGATGGTTGTCGTTCTCTTCTAGGAAGCCATCCACCAGCTCCGCTATGTGGAAAGCATGCGCCGCCTTCACGATGTCTTCCCGCACGGCCCGGTGCGCATCGACCGTCACGGCCTGATTCACCAGGTCCAGCGAGCGCCCTCGCGCCACCTGCACCTTCGCGTGGACAAATAGCTCGAGGTGGCCGCCCATCCGGCTGCCGGGCCGCCGCACACCCTTCGCCAGCAGCCGCAGCTTGCCATGATACGGAGTGAGCACGGTCAGGATACGATCTGCTTCGGAGAAATCCATCCGCCGCAGTACGATGGCATCGGTCGTAAATGTCCGCGCCCGGGCGCTATCCCCCAAGGGAGACGGCCGAGTCGGCGGGACATAGACCCCCTCCCCCCTCGCGCCAGGGTCTTCACGGGGCTCAGGCCCCCCGAATACACCAGGGGGTTGGGCAGAGGGGGAATTTCCTTGCTCGACCATTTAGCTTAGCAGGCCTTCCATGGGCTCGATCACAATGACGCCCCGCTCTAGGTCGATCTCCCGCACGACGTCGGCCACGGCCGGAATCAGTACCTCGCGCGGCTTAGCGCCTCTGACCACATATACATCGTTGGCTCCCGTGCGGAGGATCTCGGCCACTGTCCCCAAGTCCTCACCGGCGACGGTCTGTACCTTGAGCCCCACGATCTGGTGCCAGAAATACGTATCCGCCGGCAGGCGCACCGCCTCGGAGTCCGGCACTAAAAGCACCTGGCCTACCAGCGCCTGGGCATCCGATCGAGTCTCAAAGCCGGCGAACTTCAAGATGACGCTGTCCCGCTGCAGTCTGGATCGTTCCACAGAAAGGTGGCGCTGGCCGGACTCAGCAAATAGATCGGGGGTACGGGCGAACCGTTCTGGGAAGTCGGTCAGCAGCTGGCAGCGCACCTCTCCCCGCACGCCGTGTGGCGACAACACCCGCGCTACCGCGAGATAGCCCGAGGGAGGCGCGATCACGCCTCAGGCCTATTCCTTCACCTCGAGGGCTACGTGGAGGCCTTGGCGCGCGGCGGCTGCCCGCAAGAGGACACGCATGGCTCGGACCACTCTACCCTGGCGACCGATGATCCGCCCCATGTCCTCAGGCGCCACCTTCAACCGATAGATGGTGGTGGCGTCCTCCACCGACTCGGTGACCTCTACCTGGTCCGGAGACTCTGCCAGCTGACGGGCAACGAACTCAATGAACTGTTGCACGGTTACCTCTATGGCTGTCGGCGGGGCCGACACTCAATGAACTGCTGCACGGTTATTCCTGCTTGCGGGTCCGCGACCGCCGAGGACCAGCCGTCTCGGCTTCCCCAGACTCCGCTTGCTCAACCACGGCTTCCTCAGGCG
>DASXTD010000104.1:0-2520 GCA_036505655.1 Chloroflexota bacterium | reverse complement strand
GAAGATGCCCCGCCGACGACTGATCTTGGGGTGGGCGACGCGGACCAACAGGCGGCGAAAGATACGCCTGACAAGGCTTCGAGAAGGCTCCGGGACTGGCTGTTCCATCATGGTTCTTTGATTAGTTTACAGTGCGAGAGTCGTCAAGGAGTCGTGGATTGGGTGGAGAGCGGCTGCGAGTGGCCGTCGTGTACGGGGGGCGGTCCGGCGAGCATGAGGTCTCGATCGAATCAGCGCGCTCGGTGCTGGAAGCCATCGACCGAGAGAAGTACGAAGTGCTGCCGGTTGGGGTCACCCGCGAAGGCGCCTGGCACGTGGTCGAGCCGGACGGCCTGCTCAACGGCGCGACCGGCTTGCACCAGCGACTACTGCCCAGCGCTGATCCTGCGAGGCAGGGCCTGGTGCCAATGGATGGATCCGCGCCGTCTGGTCGGGGCGTAGATGTGGTGTTTCCGCTGGTCCATGGCACCTACGGGGAGGACGGCTGTTTGCAGGGGCTGTTCGATCTGGCCGACGTTGCATACGTGGGGTCGGGAGTATTGGGTTCGGCAGTGGGCATGGACAAAATCACCATGAAGGCGGTCTTCCAGGCCCATGGGCTGCCCGTAGTCCCGTATCTGGCGGTGGCCCGCTCGGCCTGGGAGCACGATCGCTGGGGCACATTGCAGCGCACTGAGCAGCTCGGCTTCCCCTGCTTCGTCAAGCCGAGCAGTCTCGGCTCCAGCGTGGGTATCTCGAAAGTCCACGACTCGACGGAGCTCGGCCCCGCCCTGGATGAGGCGGCGCGATTCGGAGAGCGGCTGATCGTCGAACAGGGCATCGAGGCCCGGGAGGTGGAATGCGGGGTCCTGGGTAACGAGGCGCCTGAAGCCTCGGTGGTAGGCGAAATTCTGGTACAGCGCGAGTTCTACGACTATGAGGCGAAGTACCATGACCCCGGTACGGGCTTCGCCATTCCGGCTGATCTTTCTCCCGAGATTGTCCACAAGGTTCAAGCGCTCGCGATCCAGGCCTTCGAAGCGGTGGGCGCGGCCGGAATGGCGCGCGTCGACTTCTTCATGAGCAAGCAGGACGGCTCCTTGTATTTGAACGAGATCAATACCATCCCTGGGTTTACCGCGATGAGCGTGTACCCGCGGTTGTGGCAGGCGTCGGGAGTGTCGTATGCCGAGCTCATCGAGCGCTTGATCGATCTGGCCGTCCAGCGACATGCAGACCGGGCCCGTAACCAGACCAGCTACCAGGACTAGGACCTAGGAGGCGATTAGGCGTGGATTCTATGTTTTTCGAATCGCGGGCGAGGTTTGCCCTTCAACCGGCCGAGCTGTGGACCTTCGTCGCCGATACTCAGCGACTAAACCGAGCGATCGGCCTCCCGGAGGGGCACTTCACCGCGACGCCTCGCAGCGACGGCGGCAGCACAGCGACGGGGTTGTACGAGCGCTTCGGATTCACGATCTCGCGGTGGCGCGAGCATCCCTTCACGTTCGTCAAGCCGAGCCGCTATTCGGTCCTCCGTGAGTATGACGTGGGACCGTTCGTGAAGGTCGAAGGCGGGGCCGAGCTGGAGCCAGCGGCGGAAGGCACTGAGCTGCGGGTGTTTGCGGAGATCGTACCTCGTCACTGGTTGGGGTGGCTGAGCGCCAGGCTGCTGGTTGGGCCGCAATCGACGAAAAGAGTCATCGCGCGCTGCCGGGAGTACGAGCAAGCGTTTTTGAAGAAACGCGCCGCTGAAGGTACGGCTGGAAGTGCACCCCATGAGGAGATCGAGGCGTTGATGGAGGTGTATTCCGGCCCGCCGCCGCAGGTGGATCGAGCGCATCTGGACCAGGCGCTGCGCCGGCTACTGGAGGGAAACGGGAACGAGGTCATCGCGCGCCGCTTGAGCCAGCATATCGCCACGGCCCCCGACGATCGGGCAGCCGGGATGCGGCCCTTCGAGCTAGCTGATGTGTGGGGGACCGATCGCCACGCAACGTTGGTTACTTTTTTGCAGGCCACCAGCGTGGGGATGCTCACGATGAGCTGGGACGTGCTGTGCCCGTACTGCCGGGTGCCCAAGCAGGAAGCTACGAGCCTGTCTGACTTCACCGGGCAGGCCCACTGCGAGACCTGCAACATCACGTTCGACGCCAATTTCGACCGCCTGGTCGAGGTGCGGTTCAAGCCGGCGGCTTCGATTCGAGACGTTGCAATAGGGGTCTTCTGCATTGGTGGACCGCAGAACACGCCGCACGTGGTGGCGCAGCAAGAGCTCGGAGCTGGTCAGGCGATCGAGTGGGCGCTCCCTCTAGAGACAAAACAATATCGGCTGCGTTCGCCCCAGAGCGGCGCCGCACTCCTGGAGGTCGCCGAAGGTGGTGATCAGACCGCGGCAGTCTCCCTGGTGGCAGGCGGTGTAGCGCCTCCGCTTTTGAAAGTCAGCGCTCCCACCAGGTTGCGGGTGGAGAGTCAGCTTTCCGCGCCGGCTGTGGTGGCGCTCGAGGAGCAGTTCTGGCCGGACAATGCTGCGACGGCGGC
>DASXTD010000103.1:0-5001 GCA_036505655.1 Chloroflexota bacterium | reverse complement strand
AGAGAGCGTGGAAGATGGCACCCCAGAAGGCCGCGCTGGCGAGGGCACCGAGAAGCAGGGCGCCGGCCCGAGGCAACCTCTTCCTCCCCGGCATGATCCACAATCGCCAGCCCAGATAAGCGCCGAGGACCGCCAGAGCGAGATCGGTAAAGACGACGTCAGGGTCGTGGATGTGCACTGAGCCAATCGCTTACCGGTCGCGCAGCTGCTTAGCCAGGATCGGCCGGTCGGAGATCACCCCGTAAGGCTTCTTCGCCAAGGCGCGCCGGATGTCGCTCTCGTTGTCCGGCGTCCAGATGAATGCCGGCCAGCCTTTCGCGATGAGGCGGTCGATCACGGCCTCGTCCACTTCATGGTTGATGCTCAGCAGATCCGGGCGGACGATCTTGCGCAGTGCCCGACGGATGAACTCCTGCCGCAGCACCCACGGCAAACTCACCAGATCCCCCTCCTTGATCTCCGCCCTCAGCTGCGGGTTCCAGTTGGTATCCATGAAGATGAGGGCCGTCCGCACAAAGGGATCGAGCCGCTTCACTCGATACAGCACGAGGGGGTTGAAGGAGCTGAGCACGACGCTCAGGTGGGCGTCGTATTTCTGGATGATCTCAACCGCGCGCTGCTCGATTCCGGTAGAAGCCAAGCCGGGTACCTTCAGCTCGACCATAAGGGTACCGCGGCCCTTCACCGCTCGGACAAAGTCCTCGAAGGTGTGCACGTAGGCCCCCGTGGTCCCGGCCTGGTATTTGGGTCCCAGGTCGAGGGCGAGCATCTCCTTCAGAGTCTTGTCGCGCACCCGGCCGGTGCCCGACGTCAGCCGATCGACGCTCAGATCATGGAAGATGACCAGCTCGCCATCCTTGGTAAGCTGGCCGTCCACGTCCACCCCGTCCATGTCCACATCGAACGCGTGCTCCACCGCAAGGAGACTGTTGTCCGGCCCATGATCACCGAAGCCTCGATGCGCAAAGACCAGCGGCTGTGGCGCCCCCACGACGAGCGTGCCGCGATAGGGGGGCTCGTAGCCGAACAGATAGATGATGGCCAGCACCAGCACGGCAGCCGCAGCGCGGACCACGTGGCGGCGGCGCAACCGAAACCGCCGCCGCGGCGCCGGGGCGCTAGCGCGGCCGGTTATGACCGTAAAGGTCGTAGAACTGGTTGGTGAAGATTTCGCCGGGGTCATAGAACCTCTTGCGTTCGAAGGCATGTCGCGCATTGGGGTAAGCCCGATGTAACTGCTCCGCCGTGGGATATAGCTGGTACGTCAGATAGTATGTCCCGCCGAACTCGATAGCCGCATCAACCAGCCGCCGGGTTACATCCGCCGCGTGCGCCTGCTCATCCGGTGTCAGCCCCACATTGCTCATCTGGATGATCGCGAAGGCCTCCTGCCGCGGGGCGTACGCGAGAGCTGGGGTGGCGTTTGGAGTCACGTAGCGCACCGTCGAGCTCAGCACGTTCATCTTGCCGGCCACGAGAATTTCGCGGAAGCGGTCCATGAAGGGGACGAAGCTCCCGACAGGCACGAAGTATTCCTGGATGATGTCCGTGTTCCGCCGGGAGCGATAATCGAGAAACTCGAGCGGCGCGAGCGGCGGCCGCATCGAGTTGTTACGGGACACGATGCGAGCCTCTCCGGAGCCGAGCTCGACTCGTTTCTGAAGCCTCCATCGGAGCGACTTGGCCCAGTCGAACCGGCGGGACAGGCCGAAGAAGAACTTGACCCGCCATACGTGCGCTTCCCCGGTGAGCTCGAAGCTGCCGGCCTGGCCGGGACGTGTTCGTCGCCAGGTCACCACCACCAGCTCCTTGAGGAAGGAGCCTGGATCCGGATCGATCGAGGGGCGCGCCAGCATTAGCACCACCGTGGAGTCGGACTTGATCTGTCGCGCGAAATAGGCTGGAAAGTCGGCGTAGTTCATCGAGACTGCACGCTGCTCGTACAGCTCGTCCCGAGTAACCCGGAGAGTCACGTCAAGGATTACACCGTAGAGACCATAGCCGCCGATGACCAACGAGAAGAGCTCCGGGTTTTCTTTCCGGCTGACCTGGACCACGCTCCCGTCGGCAAGGAGCAGCCGAAAGCTCTCGACCACCTCCACAAACTGGGTGACGTCGATGTCGCGGCCGTGCGCGTTGGCACTCAGCGTGCCACCTACGGTGAAGATGTTTGAGGATTGCATCACCTTGAGCGCAAGTCGGCGCGGCGCGATTGCCCGCTGCACTTCGTCCCAGGTCGCTCCGCTCTCCACCGTGATGGTCATGGCGACCGGATCGATGGCTCGTACGCGATTGAACCCGCGCATGTTGAGCACGACGCCGCCGGCCGTGTAGGTGTGGCCTCCCTGGCTATGCCGGCTCCCAGAGATCGACACCTTGAGCTTGCGCTGCCGGGCCTCTTCCAGGACAGCGCGCAGCTGCTCCAGATGCGTAACCTGGTCCACCCGCCGCACCCGCGCTGGAGCCAGACGGGCGACGTCGGTCCGCACCAACGGGTCCTGATGGTGGAAGAGCTCGCCGTACGAGATGACGAAAGTACTGGCGTAAATGAGGACGACCAGAGCGATCGCGCCGAGCGCCGCTGCCAGACGTCCGAAACCCGAGGTCCTCGACATGGTAATCAGTATCGGAGTTGGCACCGCACCGCTTAACCATTTCGACCGGCCCGGCTTACGTGCTAAGAATCAGGCCTCGCTACCTCCCCAGCTCGCGGGCGCGGGCGTCGATTGCGTCCTTTGCTTCCTTGAGATCCACACCGTGCATCTCCCGGTACAGCTTGATCGCCGCGATCTTCTGGCCGGCTTGAAGCAACGCATCGACGTCCGCCGGCGTAGGGGGTGTGTTGGCTGGCCGGATTTGCCGAGACCTCCTGTCTGCGCGCTCGCCCCGGCGGCTGAGGAAACCCAGGAGCACGGCTACCGCGACACCCGCCACCCAGTATTTCAGCATAGCGCGCCTCCGTTAGAGCACTTTGAGTGCAGCCTTTGGTCTCCATGACATTCGCCACAGCCGCACCCAACACCAGCTCGCCACGCACGATGAACGCCCAGGTGTACGCCAGGGCGTGCAGCGCGAGTAGGCTCGCCGATGGCGCACCGTTTGCCTTCCAGGGAAGTATCCCCAACAGATGCGGCCAAAATGCTCAGGAACGGTGCAAACCAGCCTGTCCGAATGCAATACGCACTCGCGCTTTGCGGTGCGCTGGTGCTTTCGGCTTGCGCCTCGAAGTACTCCCAAGTTCCCGCGCGCCTCGATCTCGCTCCATATGGGCGCATCGCACTGGTCACATTCTCCGCCGACCAGCAGAACAGTGCCATGAGCTCTCTCGCGACCCAGCGCTTTGCCGAAGCGCTCCTGTCGAATCAGTCCGGCATCGAGCTCCTCGAGCTCGGCTCCGCGGACTCGTCGCTCAAGGCTCTGTCAGCCAGCGCCGACGGGATCGCTCTGGCCCAGGCACTGGGCAAGCAGAAGAACGTACCCGCCGTGTTCGTCGGCTATCTCAAGGTCTCGAACGTCAAGCCACGCGGACATATCGATGCGTCGGGCATGAGCGTTCGGGCAGGGGTATCGGCCGAGCTCACCGTCCGTCTGCTGTCTACCAGCACCGGCGGAACGGTCTGGCGCTCGAGTGCGGCAGCAAACGGAACCATTGGACGGCTGAACATTTCCGATCGGCTTCCCTCCATTGCCGTGCGGGATAAGGAGGAGGCCTACGGTGAGGTGGTCCGGCAGCTGATCGTCGACGTGACGCGCGACCTCAGACCCACCTGGGTGAAGCAGTAGCAGATCTGCGGGACCAGCTATGCCAAGGCCCTCCGGAATCCCGGAGGGCTTTCATCTATCAGGCCGTGGACTTGCGATAGCGCGCTACCGCGAGGGTGAGCACGGCGACGCCGGCTACCGCCAGCCCCAGGATCGTTCCCCCCACGGTCTCCAGACCGGCACCCCTCACCAGAACCGCCCGCATGATGAACACGAAGTGCTTGACGGGATTCGCCTGCGCTACGGTCTGGGCCCAATCCGGCATCGAGTCCACCGGGGTGAACAGCCCACCCATCAGCAGGAAGATCAGGATCACGAAGAACGCCACGAACATTGCCTGCTGTTGGGTCCGGGTGATGGTAGAGATCCAAAGGCCCAGGCCGAGCACGACCACGAGGTAGGCCATCACCGCAAGATAGACCAGCAGCAGATTTCCCCGCATCGGAATGCCGAACACCAGCTTTCCGATTGTCAGGCCGATGGTGAAGATCACCAGCGAGATCAGCCAAAACGGAATCAGCTTGGCCGCGATGAATTGGACCTTGGTCATCGGCGTCACATTGAGCTGCTCCAGCGTCCCAAGCTCATACTCCCGCGTAATGTTCTGTGCGGTGAGTAGCAGGCCGATGATGGTGGTGAGCGCCACCATGAGCGCCGGCACCATGTAGTGTTTGTAGTTCCTGGTCGGGTTGAACCAGCGCTGGGTACGGAGATCGAGCGGCGCCGGCCGTGTGACCCCGGAACTGTTCCGAGCCGTCGGTAGGGTCAGTTCCAGCTCTCCGGCATAGGATCCGAGGATCGCGTTGGCGTTGGATTGCACTATCCCGGTGGCTGCTCCTTCCTCCGCATTCAGGACCAGCTGCACCGTGGCCCGGCGGTGTTGCACCAGGTCCTCCTCGAACCGGCGCGGGATATGGATAACCGCGGTGACTTCCCGCTCCAGCAATGCCTTCTCGACTCCACTGGCGCTTGGTACCTGCCGCACCACCCGGAATTGCCGCCCGCCCTCGAGCCTCTGGACTAGGCCCGCCGACACCGTGGTTCGGTCCTCATCCACCACCAGCACGCGAATACGCTTGAGATCGAACGTGGCCGCGTTGGCCAGCACCAGCAGCTGTACCACCGGGATCATGAAGATCTGCACCATGGTGGTGTGGTCGCGAAAGATCTGGAGAAATTCCTTGCGTACCAGGAAGAAGATCGTGCGCATGGCGCTAGCCCAGCCGGATCGCGAGCTTG
>DASXTD010000102.1:0-11898 GCA_036505655.1 Chloroflexota bacterium | reverse complement strand
GTCTGAAAGCGAAAACCCCGTAATCCCTTCACCGACTCCTACCCGTATACGGCCTCGGACGAACAAGGACTGGTGGCCGAATCAATTGGACCTCTCGGTTCTCCACTCGCACTCTCCTCTCTCCGATCCGATGGGAGGGAGTTTCAACTACGCAGCGGAGTTCAAGAAGCTCGACGTGGAGGCTCTAAAGAAGGACGTCGAGAAGGTCATGACCACATCGCAGGAATGGTGGCCGGCGGACTACGGGCACTATGGCCCGCTCTTCATCCGGATGGCGTGGCATGCCGCGGGCACGTACCGCATCGCCGATGGCCGGGGCGGTGCCGGGAACGGCATGCAGCGGTTTGCTCCCCTCAATAGCTGGCCCGACAATGCCAACCTCGACAAGGCGCGGCGGTTGCTGTGGCCGATCAAGCAGAAGTACGGAAATAAGATCTCCTGGGCCGACCTGATCGTCTTCGCGGGCAACTGTGCTTACGAATCGATGGGGTTCAAGACGTTCGGCTTCGGGCGCGAGGATGTCTGGGAGCCCGACGAAATCTACTGGGGCCCGGAGGATACCTGGCTGGGAGACGAGCGTCACGCTACCAGCGGGGACATCCGGGGGCCGATGGGCGCCGACCACATGGGCCTTATCTATGTGAACCCGCAGGGACCGGGCGGCAACCCAGATCCGGCCCTGGCAGGCAAGTTCATTCGCGAAACGTTCCGTCGCATGGCCATGAACGACGAAGAGACGCTTGCGCTCATCGTCGGCGGGCACACCGTCGGCAAGGCCCACGGTGCTGCCCCTGATACCAACGTCGGCCCCGAACCCGAGGGCGCTCGAATGCATGACCAGCAGCTCGGCTGGCACAGTCGCCATGGCACCGGCATGGGGGACGACACGATCACCAGCGGGCTCAACGGCCCCTGGACGACAAATCCCACGAAGTGGGACAACGGGTTCCTCGAGAACCTCCACAATTACGAATACGAGCTGACGACGACCCCCGCAGGCGCGAAGCAGTATGCTCCGAAGCCCAACGCCAGCGGCGCCGTTCCCACCGCACCGTCTGCTCACGATCCTTCGAAGCGTCAGACCACGATGATGCTGACGACCGATCTTGCCTTGAGGACGGATCCCACCTACGCGCCGATTGCGAAGCGATTCCATGAGCATCCGGATCAGATGGAGGATGCGTTCCGTAAGGCCTGGTACAAGCTCCTGCACCGCGACATGGGTCCGATTTCCCGCTACCTCGGGCCATGGGTTGCCGAGCCACAGCTGTGGCAGGATCCGGTCCCCCCGGTGGATCACGCGTTGATCAGCGAGCAAGATATCGCGGCCCTCAAGGGCAAGATCCTGGCCTCCGGCCTGTCCGTCTCCCAGTTGGTCTCGACTGCCTGGGCGTCCGCGGCCACCTTCCGCGGTACTGATAAGCGCGGCGGGGCCAATGGGGCGCGGATTCGTCTGGCGCCGCAAAAGGACTGGGCAGTCAACAAGCAGTCCGGCGTGGCCGAGGTACTACCCAAGCTGGAGCAGATTCGGCAAGAGTTCAACAGCTCGGCGTCCGGAGGCAAGAAAGTCTCTCTCGCCGACCTCATCGTCCTGGGCGGATGCGCGGCTGTTGAGAAAGCTGCGAAGGACGCCGGGCAGAACATCACGGTCCCCTTCTCGCCGGGACGCACCGATGCGTCGCAGGATCAGACGGACGTGGAGTCGTTCAAGGTCCTCGAACCGACCTTTGACGGCTTCCGCAACTACGTCCACGCTGGAGAAGAGCTGCCGCCGGAGACCCTATTGGTGGAGCGGGCCTTCTTCCTCAATCTGACTGCGCCTGAGATGACTGTTCTGGTCGGCGGAATGCGGGCGCTCAACGCCAACGCGGGATCCAAGCACGGCGTGCTGACAAGCCGTCCCGGGCAGCTGACCAACGACTTCTTCGTGAACCTGCTCGACATGAACACGGAGTGGAAGCCAGCCGGCTCCACTCAGGACGTGTATGAGGGCCACGATCGGGCCACCGGCACCCTTAAGTGGACCGGCACCGCGGTGGACCTCCTCTTCGGCTACAACTCGCAGCTCCGGGCCGTCGCAGAGGTTTACGCGCAGGATGACTCCGAGGAGAAATTCGTACGTGACTTCGTGGCTGCCTGGGACAAAGTGATGAACCTGGATCGCTTCGATTTGGCATGATCCCAGGGAGATTGAAAGCGCGCAGCCAGGCATAGGAGAGCCGCTCCCCCATGGGAGCGGCTCTTTTCCTAGACCTTTTTGTGACTTGGCCCGAGACCGTTTTGTGCCGTAATGACCGCAAGACAGCGCTTTCCTGCTGCCTATAATCGCCAAGGTAGACGACGGCTAGCAGGAGCGCTGGGCGCTCCTCAGTACATCTCGGGAGGAGCGCCATATGTCCAGCGACGACATGCGAGCAGTGGCGGCGGAATTCTTTGCCACCTTGCTGTTCGTGTTCCTCGGTCTCGGGTCGATCTACGCGTCTGGGGTTACAGCGGCAGGGGCTACGCTCACGGCGGATAAGCTGCTCGTGATCGCGCTGGGCCACGGCTTGGCAATCGCGGTATTGGCCTGGGCCAGCGGACATGTCTCGGGCGGCCACATCAACCCAGCAGTCACTTTCGCAGCCTGGATTACCGGAAAGATCAGCCTGATGAAGGGAATCGCGTACATCATCGCCCAGTTAGTGGGTGGCTCCATCGGCGGCTTTTTGATCATGTACGCGACCGGAGCTGGCAAAGGGCTCGGCGTTCACGGCCTGTCAGGCGTGGGCGGCGATCCAGTTCGGGGCATCATCATCGAGATAGTGCTGACCTTCGTGCTGGTGGGTGTCATCTTCATGACCGCGATGCATCCGCGCGGGCCCGGCAATGTCGCCCCTTTGGCGATTGGCCTTGCTGTGTTGATCGACCATCTCGTAGGGGTGCCGCTGACTGGCGCCTCAATGAATCCGGCTCGAAGCTTTGGCGCTGCCATCGCATCAAGCGCCTGGGAGAACCAGTGGGTTTACTGGGTCGGCCCGCTAATCGGCGCCGCTATCGCGGGGCTCATCGCCCATCATTTCTTCCTCAAGGGGGAGCTGCTCAGCACGGACGTGCTCGAGACGCACTGAGCCGCGATCGACACTCGTACCCCGGCGTTTTCGAAGGAGGGGAGGTCGAGCGACTTCCCCTCCCTTTGTTATGTGTCTAAATTCCAGCGATCAGGCTGTAGGTAGCGCGTTCTCGAGTGCCCCGGGTGAGCGACGAAATGGCCACCAGCGTGCGATCGCTCGAACGGCCGTCTGCAGACCACCTTGCGTGGCCCTGGTCATCGACGGGGACGCGTTCCACTTCGACCGTCGAGCCGAAGAAGCGCAGGACTTGGACCGCCCATTTTTGAGGGAGAGGGGCGCCGATGACGCTCCAGCCTCGGAGATCCCAGTCATTTATGGCCTCCGCTCCGTCGAAATAGCCCAACTCAGGAATGGCGATGTCGTCCACCGCGAGGCCGGGGTGTGTGACTGCATCGTCGGTCAGGTACACGAACTGGAGGAGGATCGACCCGCCTGTGTACGGGGTCAGGTCGATCGTCTCGTCAAGCCACTGAGCCTGGGGCCCACCCCCACTAAGACCGGTGTAACCCGCTCCCAGATTAGCTCCAGACGCGTTGGCGGATGTCATGCTAGAGGCGGTGAGCAAGGCCCACGAGTGGCCTCCGTCTCGTGAGACAGCGACATAGCCGTAGTCGTAATCCTTTTCCAGATCGAACCACGCGGAGTAGGTCAGCGTGGCTCCGGCGACGCCGGATAAGTCGAACGCTCGGGTCATCGTGGCGCGCGAGCCATCCGTGTAGCCGCCCTGCCACATGGAGCTTCCATGGCGTGGGGCTGCCGAGAGCGGGGCGACCGCGGAACTGCCCGCAAACTGGAATTCGGCCTGGGGTCCCCCGTCCAGCTCGTAGTAGGCGGAGCTGAATGGGGCTAGCGAGTTTTCCTTCGCTCCCGAGGAGCCGAGGCTCTGTGTGTGTGGTGAGCCGACCGTTCCGATTTGGTAGCCGGGGACGCTGGCTCCCGTCTTGTTGTTGAAGGCGTTTGCGGCCACCCAATCCTGGAACAGCCCGTCGAAGTCGCTCGGGGCAGGCAGGCCACCGAGGACTCGGTCGAATGCGTCAGGTGCGGGCAGCTCGAGAGTCAACAGTTGGGAAAGGCCATCACTGCCGAAACGCTCGGTGAAATACCGCATGAACAGCTCGGCCGCCTGGTAGTGCTCGGAACCGGCGGGCGCGTCCCCCCAACTCACCAGGCTTGTTTCGGGCCGGTCGAGAAACGTCCGGTATGCCGAATTCCGGGCCGGCACGGCAACCGATGAAATGAATTCGGCCAGGCCTTCCTTGACCCATGTATCGGCGCTAGGCGTGAGCGCTTCATGAGCAAGGTGGGTGAATTCGTGCGCTATCGTGGCCCCGTACCCGGTCGTTCCCGGCTGGGCACTCTCGACGTTAATGTAGACCATGTCGCGCTCGTTGGAGAACTGGCGCACGGCCGCCGAATACATGTCCACCGAGGAGGCGTAGCCTGCCACCCCCGGTACTCGCCCATTCAGTACGGTCAGATGGGGGTCGTTATCGACCCCTGGAAATAGCTCGCTGTAAACCCACCGACGAACCTGCGGATAAACCGTGTTTTCGAAATCATCCGCGCCGCGCCGCAGGGCCTCGTCGTTCACATTGGCGCCTTGCTGCACATACCAGTAGGCGTGCGGTGTAATCAGACGAATTTCCGCTTGAATCTGGAAGTAGCCCGGTTCGAGAGTGGCCACCCAGAAGAGATCCGTGTGGCCGACCTCGTAGGACGGCGGGTCGAGATTGGCAAGAAGGGGCGGCGCAGCGACGCCCAGATAGAGACCGGCGACCTCGTTCGCGTCATTGCGTGGCGGAATACTGGGGGTCTGCTCCTGGCTCGGAGCAGCGACTGCCCGGGGTGCGAGGAGAATCGCGGCGGCCAGCCCGGCGGGAAGCAGCAGCGGCAGGAGATGGCTGGCTAACATTTTTAGGGCCCTCACCGGGTCTCACCTCGGGGGTCGAGCCCCGATTCCGCTCCGCCGGAGTCTCCGCTCATCTAACGGCCATCACGAATCGCACCCCTCGGCGTTGGCGCCCGAGGCCGCTCCGCTTGGCGCTCCGCTCTTCTAATGGCCATCACGAATCGCACCCCTCGGCGTTGGCGCCCGAGGCCGCTCCGCTCGTTATGAGGGCCGAGCCTCCACAGCCGATCGCGTGTAGACCTGGGTGGCCGAGAGATTTACGCCCAGCAGGTCTTTGAGATCTTTCAGCGCAGTGCCCTCGTGGACGCGGCGCAGAGCAAACGAATGGCGTAGCGCGTGGGGCGTAAAACGGTCTCGCAACCCACAGGATTGAGCGCGCGTCTTCATGATCAACCAGAATCCCTGGCGGGTCAACCGGGCGCCCCGGCGGTTCAGGAATAGCGCCTCACTGCCCCGTGACCGCGCGACGGCTGCACGTCCTCGCGTGAGGTATTCATCCAAAGCGATCCCGGCTTCGGCCGTTAGTGGTATGCGCCTGGGGGTCCCGCGGGCGCCCCGGCAGCGCACCATTGCCTGCTCGATCTCGACGTCGTTGGCGTCCAGCCCTACCATTTCGCTCACGCGCATGCCGGAGTGGTAGAGGAGGGTAAACATCGCTCGATCGCGCAAGCTCTCGGCTGTTTCGCCCGCGCATCCCACTTCCAGCAGCCGCTGCACGTCTTCGGCATCGACCCCCTGGGGTGCACGGCGGGCGACCCGAGGCGAGCCCAGCGAGGCCGCGACATTGTCCCGCACCAAGCCACTCAGCGTGGCGAATGCGAAGAACGATTTGACCGCTGCAACTTTCCTAGCCACGGTGGCCGCCGAGTAGCCCTTTTCCCGCAACCCCAGGACGTAAGCCGTGAGGACCTCCGATCCCAGTTGACCGAGCTCCCGGGCCTGGAATGCGTCCATCTGCGGCCCACGATAAGTTTGGACGAAAGCTGAAAACTGCGAGAGATCGTTCCGGTACGCCGCGACGGTATTGGCCGCGCTCCCACGATCGTTTTCGAGATGTCGTAGGAACTGAGCTATGGCTCCTGGAACCCCCCCCAAACCTACAATGCTGGCCTGCACCTGCACCCTCCCGTTTGCGAATGAACGGCCGGCCCGCGCAGGTCCCCTCGTACCTGGTACCCGATGCCGCTCCGCTGATTTACGGCCGTCACGAGTGCGCCCGCTCCGGGTTGGGTCCCGAGACCGCTCCGCTCATTTACGGCCGTCACGAGTGTGCCCGCTCCGGGTTGGGTCCCGAGACCGCTCCGTGATTCACGGCCGTCACGAGTGTGCCGGCTCCGGGTTGGGTCCCGAGACCGCTCTGCTCCTCGCTCGCCTGCACCTAATCCTCCGTTTTGCCAGGACAATTCCCGCCTGATGCTGTCTTGCCGCTAAAACCGGCCTTGGCGCCGCGCGCCCATGGCCGGCCTCCGCAGGGCGGGCCCACGCGCGGGTGGGGTCCAGCGCCAGATGCTGAACCAGTGCGGCCGACGATATTCGGTGCCTTCCAGCGTGAAACCGAGCTCCTCGATCACTGAGTTCCAGGCCGGCGCATCGCTTCGCGATTTCACGCTCGCTTCGACCGGCGAGAGCGAACGGATGAGCTCCAAGAACAGCTGCTTCACCATGGTCGACTGCGGTGTATCGCCCTCCGTACCGACGTCACGAACGGTTAGCACGTCGTCTACCCGGATGTGCCAATCGATGAACGCGCAAGCTTCCCAGGCGTGAGTTCGATTATCAAGGCGCTCAAGGAGGAGCAGCTCGCCCCGAGCAGCCGCCGCCGTGAAGCTGGCCCGATGGCTCTTGGGGTCCGGATGGGAAATGGTCGTACCGGCTGATCGTCGCAACCGGCTGCTATCCTCCGGCCCGGCTGTTCGGATGCGATACGGCGTTTCTCCCGACGTATCGACTGCTCTATCAAATCTCGCCATGTTTGACAGCCGTCACTCGTGCAGATCACGGGCGTTGCATCCCGTGACCGCTGCGCTCATCGCTGCGCTCATTTAACGACTGCCACGTGTATGGATCCTGGGCATTGGGTGATTCCTCTGCTGCCGGCTACGGATGACTGCCGGCTGGGTCGCTATTCAGCGCGGGCATCATATACCCAGCGCCCGGACGCGTGAGCACGTATCGGGGAGTGGTGGCTTCCTCGCTGAGCTTGGCTCGCAGGCGGGCAATATTCACCCGCAAGAGATGGGCTTCGCCTTCGTACCCGGGGCCCCAAACCTGGAGCAGCAGATCCTCCTGCAACAAAGTTCGTCCCACGTTCTGGGCCAGGCATGCGATGAGTCGGTACTCCGTCGGGGTGAGCGGCACCTCTTCGCCGCGCATGGTCACCAGGTGCTGGGTGTAATCAATGGTCAATTCGCCGTTCGCGAAGACCGGCTCCCGCCGGTCTTCGGGCCCAAATTGCGATCGGCGCAGTACCGCGTGGACGCGGGCGAGGAGCTGGCGCTGTGGCAACGGCTTAGTAATGTAGTCGTCTGCGCCGGCCTCCAACCCGCGCACAATATCGGTGTCGCCGGTTCGGCTAGTCACCATGATGATCGGAAGCGACGAGAACTCGCGGATGCGACGAAGCACATCATAGCCGTCCATCCCACCCGGCAGCCCAATATCGAGCAGGAGGAGATCGAGGTTCGAAGACTCGACCAGGGCCAGGGCGCCGGCGGCGTCAGAGGCTACTTCGACCTCGAATGCGTCTGCCTCGAGGGTGGACTTCAGGAGCCGAATGATCTTGGCCTCATCTTCAACGACGCCGACGCGGCCCCTGGACTGCTTCTTAGCCACGTTTATCTACGGCCATCACAAGTTCCACCCCACCAGGTTGGCTCCCGAGACCGCTTCGCTCATCTAGGGCCATCACGAGGCGTACCCCTCTGGGTTGGGTCCCGAGACGCTACGCTCATAACTCCGCCAATACCGACGCGGGGACCGCGGGCATGGTAAAGGAGAAGACGCTCCCCTTGCCGGGCTCGCTCTCGACCCAGATCCTTCCACTGTGAGCCTCCACGATCCCCTTGCAAATGGCGAGGCCGAGTCCAGTGCCCATGATACCCTTCCGCTTCGCTCCCTCGCTCCGTTCGTAGTAGCGGAAGATGCGCTCCCATTCGGCACGGGGAACGCCGATACCCTCGTCGCCCACGGAAACGACGACCTGCTTCTGCTCTCCGGTGGCTGAGATGCGGATCAAGCCTCCCTCCGGCGAATACTTCACAGCGTTGCTCAAGAGATTGTCGAAGACCTGGCGCAACCGGTTTCGATCTCCCATGAGCAGAATATCCTCGGACACGTCGCATTCGAACTGATACCCCTGTTTCCGAACACCGCTGATCGCCTGCTCTGCCAGGCGGCGGAGTCGGACCGGCTGCGGATCCACGGTGAATTTACCGGCATCGATCGCGGACAGTGTGAGCAGATCCTCCAGATAACCTTTCAAACGTTCGCTTTCCTCGCCGATCGACTCCACCGAGATGGCGTGCTCTTCATCTGCTAGCTCGTCAACGGACGCTGCAAGCCGATCGGCGTAGCCCTCGATAACGGTGATCGAGTTCCGCATCTCGTGGGAGATAGTGCTCAGGAGGTCACTCTTGGCTCGGTGGATATCCCGATCTTCGGACACTTTCCGAGCTTCTTCGCGGAGCAGCGAATTGTAGAGAACCATGGCGGCTACCTGGGCGAGGGCTTCGGTAGTTTGCTCGTCCGCATGTCGAAACGGTTCTGTAGCCCTTTCGAGGACCAGCTCGCCGACTTGCCTACGTCCATGGACCAGCTGGGTCCGCAAGCGCTTGGGTGGGTCGCCGGAATCAGCGGCGCGTTTGCGCCGTACCGTTGCGATGGTCCGCCAGCGCTGCGCTGAAGCGCTGTCCACCACTCGGACCTCGCCGCGGTCGAAGTTGACGCGGGCCTCAACCGAATCCAGTAGGCACTGGGCCACTTCATGAGCGTGCTGCGCCGCCACGGTCTCCATCGAGAATCGGTAGACCAGGCTGGCGAGCGCCGCTCCCTGCAGGCGTGCCTCCAGCTCGAGCAGGCGCGACGAACGGCCCAGCAGTGCCCCCAACTGCTGGCCGACCTGCGCCGCGCAAGCCTGCTCCAGGGCATCGAACACGGGCGCTCCAGCCCGGCGGGCCAGGAGCAATGCGCCGAGCGGTGGCTCCCCCAGTGGAGCGGCGAGAAACGCCCCTTCGCCAAAGATGCGCGCCAGAGGCTGAGGAAGGTGCTTCACGGCTTCGAAGCCTTCGGAGAGCTGGAGGCGCCCAGTCGTGAAGGCGGTGCTGGCCAGATCATGGGAATCGCCGACGAAAACTGGCGGCACAGCCAGCGCTTCCAGTTCAGGCGAGTTAGCTCCGGTGACGAAAAGCTGATCGTCATCGCGGGTCCAGATGAGGACAGCGTCAGCGTCCACCAGCGTGGAGATCGCGCGACACACTGGACGGAGTTGAGGAGCGCCAGGTCGGATGTCAGCGACCAGTAAGTCAGTGAGGCAATCCCCCAACCGCATTGCCTCGCGGATGCGGGTCTCGCCTCGGCGAATCTCCCATAAACGCAACGCCTCGTGGGCCGCCTCACAGAGGGCTAGAACGATTGCCGCTGTGCCTAGCCCTGGAGCGGCTTCATGAACCAGGAGTGCAACCGCAAAGGCGGCTGGACCGGCCAGACCGAAGCCCAACCGTACCCAGCGTACGCCGGCCATGGGCTGGCTGAGGTCCTCGGCTCGCAGCCGGTCGATGAGGGGAAACGCGGCCGTTATGGCGGCGAAGGCACCGGCGGCCAGCACCCGTTCGAGTAGCGGGACCCCGTGAGCTCCGAATGCGCCCTGGCTCTCAAAAATCTCTTCCACCCAGAGACCGATCATGGCAGCGGCCAGGATCGTGCCCGGCCGCCGGCGCCCGCCGGCCAGTCGAGGCAACGCGCCCAGGCTTACTGCCATTGGCAGCAAAAAGGCCGTGGCGCGCGCCATTTCTCCCAGGGATAGATTGGGCGCCAGAGCGCGCAGCGGAGGAAAGCCCACCACTCCCCACAAGGCGACCGCGGCGACCACCATCAAGGCGTCCACCAACGTTTCCAGGAGGGGAACCGTGCCGCGCCTCACCTCTGGCCAGGCCAGCTGCGCCACCGCCGCGATTCCCGCGAACCCAAGAGCTCCTAGGTCGACAAGCCCCAGCGGCAGTCCGAGCGGCACCCGCGATGCCAGGACTTGTCCGACAACCCACAATAGGCACGCGATGCCCAGCGCGCCGCACAGTCGTGGTTCGGGCTTGCGCTGCCGGACCCGATAGGCCGCCACCGCCGACGCCAGGATGGCGCCGGAAACGCCTGGGAGAAGCCGAGCTGCGAAGTCGACTGCCAGGGTTCCCAGGAGGGCGGCGGCAAAGATCAGCCCGGCTTGCCTCCAGGGTTTCAGGACACGAAAACGTCTCATTTAACGGCCACCACGAGTCGCACCCCGCAGGGGTTGGTTCCCGAAAGCGCTACGCTCATCAACAACGATCCAGGCACAAAGACCTATGGATAGCGCAACAACCTGTCATGTAGCCTAGTTGACAGTCACCCGTAACGTTGCTAGCATGCGTACCGTGCTCGTCACGGGCGCTCATTAACATTTATTCGTCGTCAGCTTTGAGATCGGGCCCATAGCTCACCGGGGGGATTGCCTATATGTGAACCGGTCTGAATGGCCGGGGCCAGAACCCGTTGATGGTATCTCGCGCGAGAGGCAGGGACAAGGCAGTTTTCCAAACTTCGGCGGAGGAATCCTGATGGGAACACCAGAGGTCATGTTCGTCATCCGATGGTTCCATTTCCTCGCGGGTATCACTTGGATTGGGCTCCTCTACTATTTGAACCTGGTAAACGTGCGTTTTGTCCCGAATATCCCCGCCGAGGTCAGACCCCAAATCGTGCCGCTGAACCTGGGCCGCGTGCTAGCCTGGTTCCGCCACTCGGCCTGGGTGACGGTTCTTATGGGTTTTCTGCTGCTCTACCTGGTGTACTGGCAGCGGGGCGACGTGGTGACCTCGAACGGAGCCAAGACGATCTTCATCGGCATGATTCTCGGCAGCATCATGGCCATCAACGTCTGGTTCATCATCTGGCCCAACCAGAAGAGGATCCTCAACGCCATGGGCACCGTCGGGACGGCGAACCCCATAACGGCGGATCCCGCCTGGGGACGAAACGCGCTCTACGCGTCGCGCGCCAACTTCACGATGTCGTTCCCGATGCTCCTGTTCATGGCGGGTTCATCCCACTATCCCCTCGATTGGTCGGGCATCGTGATCTTGGGTCTGATCGCGGCAGCGATTGGTGCCTTCGTCTGGAACTACGTCCAGCGCATGAACCCGACTGCGTTCTAGGCCGGCGTCGAGGGCGCAACCGCTAGACTACGTTAACTAGTGAAAACCCGAGTTGTTCAAGATGTTTCCGCCGGTGGCGTTATCGCGCGGACCGGGGAGGATGGCCTAGAGATCGTCCTCGTCGGGAGAGAGCGACCGCGACGCTGGAACTTGCCCAAGGGCACGCCTCTGGACGGGGAAACCCTCGAGATTACGGCGCGCAGGGAAGTCCAAGAGGAAACTGGGCTTGAGGTACGTATCCTTGAGCCTCTCGGCGCCATTACGTACTGGTTCGCCGTCGCGGGGGCCCGTCACCACAAGATCGTCCATTTCTATCTGCTCGAGGCGACCGGCGGCGACACCGCCAACCATGACTGGGAGCACGATTTCGTCGCCTGGATGCCGGCGGGCGAAGCCCTGCGTCATATGTCGTTCCGCAACGAAGCGACCATCGCGGAACGCGCGATCGAGCGCATGCGGATTCGGCTTCCTACCG
>DASXTD010000101.1:0-1757 GCA_036505655.1 Chloroflexota bacterium | reverse complement strand
TCGGGCCCCCTGACTGCAATCGGGGGTTGGGGAGACGAGGAGGTTTCGGGAACTGCGCTGATAGCGTGGGGCGGGCATACGGCAACACAGACCAGGCAGCCCTTGCAGTGGTCGTAATCGATTTGCGGACGGCCATCCTCGGCCACGCTAATCGTGCTGTCTGGACAGAGGGTCGAGCACACCCAGGTGCAGCGGTTGCAGCGATCGTAGTCGATTACCGGCCGCATGGTCCGCCACGCCGCAGTCTTGATCTGGACGCTGGTCCCCGTTCCATGCACGTCCGGCGCGGAGATGGTCCCCGACTCGACTGTCAGATCGACCCACCCCGGACGTGCGTAGTCGCGTGCTGCTATCGGAAGACCCTCGATGACGAGCGCGGCGTGTGGCTCGACCGCCGCATAAGCCCCCAGCGCATCCTGGAGGTTGCGATCGACGACGGCCTGGCCGGCTCCATTGAGCTCGGTCTGAATGGCTCGAGCCAGGGATGCAGGGCCAATCTCACCGATCAGGCGAGCGGCCGCACCGGCGCACATAGCACCCATATAGGGGAGATCAGCTCGTCCGACGACGTCGCTGGCTAGCGGCAGAGTAACGATCGGGCAATCCAGGTTCAGTCTCCGTCGCCACTCTTCGGCCGGCACACCGCTGTTGATGAAGAGCACCGTGTTGCTGGTGATGCCGAGCAGGACGTTGGCAGTGGGGAGCGGGATCAGGGTCTCATCGACCACCACCACCAGGTCAGGATGATTGATGGCGCCGCGCTCATGAATCGTCGCATGGGATGCGCGCACGTGAGCGAATATGGGCGCGCCCCGCCGCTCGGCTCCGTAGACTGGCGCATCTTGCACCTCGAAGCCCTCGAAGAAGAACGCGCTGCCGAGCATCCGGCTCGAAGTCTTGATACCTTGCCCACCGCGGCCGTGGAAGCGGATCCGGTACATCTAGTACACGCCCCAGCGCCGATAGCCCATGCTCTGCTTGACTCGTGCTGCAGCGATCTGGAGCGCGGCCTGGCGAGGTGAGATCCCGTGCCCGGTCGCGACCTCAAGTACCTGGCGGGTGTTCGCCCGCAGCCTCTCCTCGATGGTCGCCATGGCCACTGACTCGGTGGCTCCGTGGTATTCCATCGCCGCGCAGATCACGCCGCCGGCGTTGGCGATGAAGTCGGGAATGACCACCACGCCTCGGCGGTGCAGCATTTGCTCCGCGCCCTCAGTGAACGGAATATTGGCGCCCTGGAGAATTAGCTTGGTCTTGAGCCGATCCACATTGTCTTCGCGAATGACGTCCGGCCGCGCCGCCGGAATCCAGATCTCGCAGGGCAGATCGATGATGTCATCGCGGCTGAGCTTCTCACCCTCAGCGTAATCCACGACAGACCGTCCACCCTCTTTGAGCGCGATGAGAGTTGGCAGATCGAGTCCCGCCGGATCATGGATCGTGCCCGTCGAGTCCGACGCGGCGACGAGCGTGGCTCCGTGCTCGACCAGAAAGCGGGCGGCGTGCTTGCCGACAGCGCCGAAGCCCTGGATAGCTACCCGAGCTCCCACTAAAGGCAGGTCCATGAACGAAGCAGCAACGACCGCGGCGTGGTAGAGCCCCCAGGCGGTCGCCCCGATCTCGTCCAGCGGAATGCCGCCGATCGCCCGTGGCAAGCCAACCGAGCGGCCGATCTCATCCTTCACCCAGGCCATGCAAGTTTCATCAGTTCCCATGTCGGGCCCGAAGATGTAATCGGTCTCATTCCGGAGCGCTGC
>DASXTD010000100.1:0-2737 GCA_036505655.1 Chloroflexota bacterium | reverse complement strand
GTGCCGTGCGCAAGCCAGGCGTGAAAGAAGCTCTCGGCGTCGTCTCCAGGCAGCGGGCCCGCTGCGTTGGTGTGCAAATGGATCATCTTCTGCACGTTATCAAAGGGAACTCGGCGGCACCACGCCCAATAGATCGCGTTTAGCCCCTCCAGCGTCGCCTCAGGCCGTTCATGAAACCCCAGCCGCTCGAGTACGCGATCAGTCAACTCCTGCGGCATAGAACTCCCTCCCCCCTCGCGGGGGAGGGTTGGGGAGAGGGGGCGTTCTTCGTTCGGCAAATGCGTGTTAAGGGACACTGCGTGCCTCAGACCTTGTAGAGCTCGGCTGCATTCTTGAACAGTATGCGATCGCGTTCAGGCTCTGGAACGCCCCGCAAGGCCTCCGCGAGCTCGTCTTGGGTGTGCGGCCAGGTGGAAGTGGAGCGCGGAAAATTGGTGCCCCACATGATGTTCTCTATTCCGATGATGTCGCGCGTCTCGATTCCCGCTCGCCCGTACCAGCCTGTGAAATAGCATTGGCGCTGGAACATCTCGGAGGGCTTCAGGTCGTAGCCCTCCAGCATCAGACCGTCCTCTTTGAACTGCTGGTCCGCGAACTCAACCTGGTAGGCCCCCCAGCTCAGCGAGCTCTCTGAGAACACTACTTTAAGGCTCGGATGCCGCATCAGGATGCGCGAGATGAGCAGGTGCACCAGGATGGAGATGCTGCTCGCCTGCCGTGTTACCGACTGGAAAGCGGCCGCGCGAGCAGTGGAAAAGCCCGCCGGCACTGGTACCTGGATCGCCTGTGAGGCACCCGCGTGCAAGCACAGCGGCACGCCCAATTCTTCGCAGATGGACCAAACGGGATCGTAATCGGGCTCATTCACGTGAGGGACCTCGCGGAGCTCCATCGGCACCGATGGAAACACGACTCCACGGTGGCCACGCCCGACGGCTCTTCGAATCTCCGATACCGTAGCCTCGGGCGGCCAGATCGGAACAATGCACTGGGGAATGAAGCGGGGACTGGCAGCCGCCCACTCGTCGATCAGCCAATCGTTATAGGCCTGGACGCAGGCCAGCTCCAGCTCCCCATCGGTGATGCGCCCGAATGTTTCCCCCGCGATGCCAGCCACCGTCGGGTACAGCACAGAAGCCTCGATGCCATCGGCGTCCATGGCCTGGAGGCGCGCGGCTGGTTCATACGCGGCTTGGGGTACTTCGCTCCACCGAGTCACACGCTGCGCACGATCGGGGAGCAGCGCGCCGACGGGAGCCAGCCCGTCCAGATCTAGAGGCTGTCCGTCCACCATCCAGGTTTCGACGCCGTCGTGGCCAGCTTGGAGATGGGGAATGCGCTCGCCCCAGCGATCTGATGAAAGGCGCGAAGTCCAGACATCCGGTCGCTCGAGAACGTGATCGTCGACGCTAATCAACCGGTAAGGAGCCAAGGCTCAGGCAAGCTCCGGAGCGACGTCGAACTCGATGTCATACAGCCGCAGGGCATTCTCGTAAAGCAGTTGCTTGCGTTCATCGGCAGGTAGATGGCCGACCGTTCTGGCGACATGCTCCCGCGAGTTGGGAAACGTAGAAGTGATGTGCGGGTAGTCGGACTCCCACATGAGGTGGTCGATGCCGAGGAAGTGCCGCAGGTCGATGCCGGAGCGTTCGAACCAGAAATCAACGTAGACCTGGCGTCGGAAGGCGTCGCTCGGACGGGTGAGGATCCCTTCAGTCCACAGATGCTGGCGCTCCCACTCGTGGTCGCAGGATTCCAGCACGAAGGCCAGCCAGCCGGCGCCCGTCTCGGCGAACGCCCACTTCAAGCGGGGATACCGATCCAGGATCCCTGAGAACATCAGGTTGGGGAGGAGCTGGCAAGGCGTGGCAGCCAATCGGCCCGTCGAAACGGTGTGAGCCTGCCGGCGGGTGTAGCCGCTCCAGTCGGGCACGGAAAGTCGCCCCGCCAACCCTGCCGAGCCATGCCAGTTGATGGGCACACCCAGGTCCTGGCAGGTCGCCCAGAGGGGTTCCCAGAACGGATCGTTCAGCGACTTTGCGCCCGTGATGCAGAGCGAGGGCTCGGCCAGCATGACGACGCCCCGATGGCCCTTCTTAACCGCCATCTCGACCTGTCGAACGACCGTTTCAATCGAGTTCAGATAGGGAATGATTGCCACCGGAATGTAGCGGTCGCTCACCTGAGTCCAGGCTCCCAGTGCATCGTTATAGGCCTCGACACAGGCCACTTCGTATTCCGGATCGTCAAACGCAAAGTTGAAGCTGGCGATGGGGTTATTGGGGAAGAGCACCTCGCCGTCCACGCCGTCATCGTCCAGCGCCTTGGCCCGTTCGATGGGGTCGTACACCTTGCGCGGGACTTCATCCCACCGGCTAGGGTAGTGGCGCCGATCCTCCATCACCGCCGGGCAGTTGACGGTGGCGAACCCGAACCCCTCCGCGCGACCTCGGGGCGGCTTGCCGTTCATGGTCCAGCCTTCCGCCTTCTCCCCATCCAGGTCGAGCTCGATGACCTGAGGGATGCGGTCGCCCCACTTGCTGGCAGACATGCGCTCGGTGAAGGCATTGCGATCGAGCTGGCCATGCGAGTCGCAGCTCACGAGGCCATGGCGGATCAACATGAAGGCGCGCTCCTTGGCAGCTTAACTGGCCTGCATCATAGCACCGGGGTCATCTCAGATAATGAGCGCGGAGGCTCGCGTTGGCAACATACGACGTAGCGATAGTAGGGGCCG
>DASXTD010000099.1:0-2875 GCA_036505655.1 Chloroflexota bacterium | reverse complement strand
GGGTCAGCCATTGCGCTAGTCGCGGCGATCCTGTTCGCCTTCGCGACCGCTCCGAGCCAGCGCGATCCCGCGACCTCGATCTAGGCTGTTTCGATCTAGGCGGCTTGATCTAGGCGGCTTCGAGGATTTCCTCGACCCGGGTGAGCAGCAAGTCAATTCCCACCGGTTTCGCGAGAATCTCATTGATAGACTCGCGAGGCGCCATCTCGGTGTAGCCCGTGGTGATGATCAAGGGGATCAGCTTAAAGCCTGGGTCTTTCCGCAGCTCGTTCCTGAATTCCCAGCCGCTCATCACGGGCATCATCAAGTCCGTGAGGATGAGCTTGGGACGCAGGCCTCCGCGTAAGAGGCTGAGGGCAGCCAGCCCGTCTTCCGCGGAAGCAACGCGGTACCCCTCGGATTCGAGAGCCATCACTGTGATGTTGCGCAACTCCTCGTCGTCGTCAACCACGAGGATGATCTCGTCCAAAATGAGGCTCCAACGGCTCGTTGCCAGACACCGCGACGCGCGCTCTTTATAAAAACAGTCGAGTGACAAAACTGTGACACATCTTGGTAGTGGGTGCGGCTGAGGCCTCGACCGCGCGAGTGGGCCACTGGGCGTGCAAGAAGACGTTCGCTGGCTGAATGGCATGCCGAACTCCCGTTCCAGTAGACTGGCTCGCCTTGTTTTCCTTCCTTGGAAGGAACTCCCTCGTCCGGGCCGATCCGATCACGAGGGTAGTTCTCGCACCCGCACGCTCGCAGTATTCCGGCGCCCTCTCCGAGGCCGTTTCGGTCGCCGTTCGCCGTCCCTCAACCCTCGCGCTTCTCGTCCTTCTTGCTGTCGGGATCCCCGCGGCCATATTCCTCCGCCCGTTCAGCCCTCTGGCCGGTCCGCAGCAAATCCTCGAAACGCCCGCGCCCCCAGCGGCCTCTATCAACCCGGGCAAACCAATCGACGGGCCGCTCCCGGCCACCTATGTGGTCCAAGCGGGAGATACTCTGGCCGCGATCGCCGACCAATTTGATTCCTTCATCGACGTCCTCCGACTGGCGAACAACCTGGAAGACCTGGACCTGATTCGGGTCAATGAGACCCTGGTAACGCCCCCGCCCGGAACGGGCATCCAGCAGGTCGATGCCACCAGTACCTTGATCGAGCTCGCGGCAACCTACCGGGTTTCCATCCCTACCCTGGCCGCCTACAACGGTATGACGCTGGTTCAGTCCGATCAGCCCGTCGGGCGCGGTGCAATACTCCTTCCACCCGGAGCCGTTCCTCCCCATACGCTCGCCCCCGGGTTCATCGATATCGCCTCGGGCATCTCGCCGGTCTCGTTTGAATTTGGCGCCGAGCGGCCCGTCGAGCCGACGGTGTACGAAGTGCGTCCCGGCGACAATTTGACGGACATTGCCTGGCGGCTCGGCATCGATATCGACACGATCGTCAATAACAACGGAGAGCTCTTCGACGCCGATCTGATCCGGCCGGGCGACCACCTGCTGGTCCTGCCCGTGTCCGGTTTGCTGTACCGGGTCGAGCCCGGCGACACCTTGTCCGGAATCGTCGACCGGTTTGCCGTCGAGGTCGATCCGATCCTGGAATTCAACCGCATCGAGAACGTGGACCTGCTCCAGGCCGGTCTGCAGCTCATCCTGCCCGGCGCCGGTCCCTCTGGCTACTTCGGAGGAGCCCTGGCCAACGGCCTCCAGATCCCCACTCCCTATCGGTCGCAGCTCGATGGGACCCCCTGGCAGGGGGCGAACTGCGGCCCCGTCACCCTGGGCATGGGGCTGGACGCGCTGGGGATTCGGATCTCCTCAACGGAGCTTCGTCGTCAAGCTTTAAACGCGCAGGGTTTCTCGGGAAACAACGTGGGCACACTCATAGATGCGCTCGCTCGAGTCGCGACCAGAAATGGGGCACGGCCCATTGGGCTTTTCGAGGGCAGCCAGATCAGCCGCTGGTCCCTTGACGACCTCCGCGGCCAACTGCGCCTGGGTCGACCAGTGATCGTTCAGGTGCGCTACCGAGCGCTGCCGGGGCGCGCACGGTCGCTGTACTCGGGCGATCACTATATCATCCTGACCGGCCGCAACGGAGACAGCTTTCTGTACAACGACCCGATGGATGCCGATGGCCCCGGATTCAATCGCCAGATGACCGCCAGCGACCTAGCACGCGCCATGGATGCGAGCGATCGGCGATTCGCTTACGCCGCGTTTTCCTTGAGCAAGTAGGGTCACCGCAGGCGGAAGTAACGTATGACATTGACGATTAAGCCCAGGTATTGAAGAATGGCTCAACGCTATGCGTTCGATTGAAAGGCTAGAAGGAGAATAGATGGCTAAGACTGAGCAAGCCGCGCCGATCATCAATCATTGGTGGAATAGCGCCTACGAGCGCTGGATCGCCAAGCAGGACTGCCCCGTCGAGACCGGCTACTACGTCCAGGACCTGAGGCAGGTGAAGCGTGGCATGTGGTCGCTCCGTGGCTGCCCGGCCGCCATCCTCAACCTCAAGGGCCACGAGGGGGTGACCGAGGCGCGTGTGCTCGAGGTGCCCGCGGGCGAGACCATTCCGCAGTTCCGCATGGCTCAGGAAGAGGCGGTCTACTGCGCCCAGGGTCAAGGTATCTGCACGGTTTGGGCGGAGGGCTACGAGAAGGTGAGCTTCGAATTCCAGAAGCACAGCTTCTTCCGCATCCCCAACAACTACTGGTACCAGTTGAGCAACACCCGCGGCGACCAGTCGGTCATCACGCTGCACACCAGCTATCTGCCGATGGCCATGACCACCAACCCGAACCCGGACTACTTCTTCAACAACAGCTTCGTTGACCCCAGCGAGCTCTATGAGGCCGACGGCAAGTTCTATTCCCAGGACGCTCGG
>DASXTD010000098.1:0-4295 GCA_036505655.1 Chloroflexota bacterium | reverse complement strand
CTTGCCGCTGCCATCCACCACGTGGGATCCGGGTGGAACCGCAACCTCTGCAGTCCTTCCGATAGCCTCGATGCGGTCGTTGCGAATCACAACGGTCATCGTCGGCTGCGCAGCGCCGCCGGTCCCATCGATGACAGTCAGATTCGTGAAGACGAGTGCGCCCGACTGACCTGACAAGTCGAGAGGCAGGGCGGAAGCGATTGCGACCAGCGCAACGACCATGCGGAGCTTTCGGGGCGCACGCACGAGCTTCACCGCTCTCGAGACTCTAGGGCGGCGGCGACTGTGGGTGAAGCATCGATGCCATATAGACCGAGGACTTCCTCGATCAGGACTTGGGAGACAGGGACCCCGGACCCGCAGCCTAAGTCGAGCACTGTGCCGCCGGCCGGCAGCGAACGCGCCCACGCGCGGACGGTTGCCCCGCCGATGCCGTTTCGCGTGCTCCCCCGTCCCCCCGAGAAACTGGGCTGCAACGCGCTCGTAGCCACGCGAATGATCCACCCCGGCGCTCTATTGTGGGTTCTCGGCCTCAGCCTAACGGATCGCGCTTAAACTGCGGGGTGCGGTGGCCGCAATCAAGGCAGTAGCCCTTTCCTTTCAAGCGGCCGCCGTGCACCGTCAGCTTCAAGGTGCAGGTTAGGCAGCGCGTTGATTCAGGTGTTTATCGCCCCGGACGCACGGAGTCCGTGACCTCCGAGCCTTGGTCGCGTATCATCCACCACCGACCATCGCGGCGGATAAACAATACCCCCCAATCGGCGCGCACAAAACGCTCGTCGCCGGACGAATCGCGCACCGACATCCGGAATGTGGCGAGCATATGAGCGGCGTCGCGTCCCAAGACCGCGACGCGGCGATCGGTCCACTCAAAATGAGTGTGCGTGAAGTGTTGGATGTTACGCCGCACAAGGCTGTCCATCGCGGCAAAGGACGTCGACATTTCACCGCCGCCAGCTGAGGCAAAGTCCTCAGTTGGAAGCCAATGTGCCATGACGGCGTTGGCGTCGTGAGCATTCTCGGCGTTTTGGCTCGAATCCAGAACGGCGAGGACTTCAGTCCCAATCCTCTCGCGCTCGGCCTTTGTTAGCGTGGACTCCCGTTGCGACCTGACACAGGCAGAGATCGCTAGTATGGCCCACAGCAGACAGAGTCTCACCGGGCGTCCTCCGAGGAATGCGCAGCCTAACGGATCGCGCGTAAGCTGCGGCCGCCACGGGCCGTCAGCTTCAAGCGCTGTGGCGCCGTCACTTGTCATCGGAATACAGAACACATGTGAGGCCGACTCATGCAGGTAGTGGAGTCTCAACACGGGGATTACTCAGCTCCGGCTGTTCTCTAATCCATTTGTCGATGGCAGCTCGGTTTGCTTGATACGCTGCTTCAGATAGTTCAAACGTCGCCCAGCAAGGACGAAGGGGTGGCGTGGTCCAGAAACTTTCCCAGAGGGAGTCTCGCGCCCCTAGAACTCGTTGCTCGAAGGCAGCCACCTGCGCGTCAGAAGCAACGCGAAGGTCGCATACGATCCAGATCGATCCTTCGTGCGGTGAGCCAGGAGCCTGGGCGGACATATGACGGCGCCACCTGACAATTTGCCCTTAAGCTGCGGCCTGCGGCGGCCGCAGACAAGACAGACCCCTTCCCTATCCGCGGGCGCCGCGGGCCGTCAGCTTCAAGCGCTGGTTGGGTGGCCGCTCATGAATCATGCGTGCTTCAGGCGAATGCCAAGGACAAGCCAGAAGAGCCAGGAAAAAGCCGTAGCGATTGCCGCCGGGATGGGAAGCCACACCGCCGCGACAGCGAGCAACGCGTAGAGCCCTAATGCACGGTATCCATTGCGCGCGCCGTCGCCCATGTTTTGGGTGGTGACGTCATCAAACGTCAGGTGGTCCCGGAGCGCAGTTCCAGCGACCGGAATCCAGCCAAGCGCCACGACTGCCAGTGTCGCGTTGTAGAGCACTACCGCTGGTCGGGCGTGACCAGTCCACAGAAACTCACCTAGCAACCCAGTGGGGAATGGGATAGCGACGACGGCGAGAAGCAAGAACCCGTTCGAATAGATGAATCCAACGGAGGTGTTGTTCACAAGCCGCAGCACGGCGTGATGATTCACCCATGTAATGAGTATGACGCCGAAGCTCAAGACGAACGCGAAGACTGATGGCGCTATCCGCCACAGTGCGTGCCAGAACTCAGCGGTGCTTGTGATGTTGATGGGTGAGGGGAGTCGGATGTCGAGAATCAATAAGGTCATGGCGATGGCGAAGACTCCATCGCACAGTGCTTCCAGCCGCGTATTGGGATGAGTCATTCCACTACGCTCATGCGGCCACCTAACGTCTCGTTAGACAGCCGCAGTGAAACAAGCGCGCTACCTGGTCGGGCCCATGACGAAGATGGTGTTGCCAAACGGATCGCTAAGGTCAAAAGTGCGGGCGCCCCACGACTCGTTCCTGGGTGGCCGCTTGACTGCCACTCGCTGTCGCCACTCATCGTAGTAGTCGTCGACGTTATCGACTTGTAGCGAGACGCAGGCGTCACGCCCGTGACCTGACATGGGACAATCGATTGTCAGTGCAATCGTACCGCGCTCGAGTCCGAGCAGGCCATTCTTTCCGTCTTCCGTCGCCTCGAACGAGACGCGAAAGCCGAGTTCATTGACGTAGAAATCTTTGGCGACGCCAAGATCGCCACCCGGAAGGATTGGCACGGCTCTTTCCATGGATCGATCCATCAGCGATGAACTTGCCATGATCAATAACGATACTTGTGGCTGTCTAACGAATCGCGCTTAAGCTGCCGCCAGCTTCAAGCGCTTGTTAGGCCACAGCGTCGATGGCCCGTTCCTTAGACCGGTGTCCGAGCCTTCGGCGGTTGCGGCAACCGAGCAGGCTCCCGCTCTTGCACCATGCGTCGCTCCGTGAAATCAACGCGCTCCTCCAACTCAGCAATGCGGGCGCTCAGGTCCGCTTCGAGCTGTGCGTTTTCCTCGCGAACTGAATCGAGGAACTTGCTGAGGTCAGGCGCAGCTCGAGGCCGCGCCCGGAGCCAGAGCCAAAAGCCGGTCATCCCGGTCCCAGCCACGAGCACAAATGCGATAACGGCCTTGAGGAATACGATGTCCGGTGGACTCATTGACTCCTCCCAAGAACCTGCGAGCGCTGCGGACTGCGGCGGCCGCAATCAACACAGATCCCTTCCCTATCGAGCGCCCCCCGCGGCCAACAGCTTCAAGCGCTGGTTAGACGTTCCTCGGTCACTTCCCCTCGGCCCACTCCACGAAGGTCGTCAGGATCCGTTCGAGCTGGCGTGGTCCACCGACTCCGTGAAAATAGCCCTCCTCCAGCCAACAACGGATCCAGTCGGATTCTGGATCCAGGTCAGAGATCTCGGTGAACTCGCGCCCCTCGAGGTTCGTCCCGGTAAGGTGGATGCGAACGCTCCACCCGGGGTTATCGAGAGTCTCGATCGTCATGCCGGCGTGGTGCTCCCAGTCTCCATTACAGTGGGCTTGGTACCAGTTCTGCAAGCGTCGGAGGATGTCGAGCATGGAACCGGAGGTTGAGGGACGCCGTCTAACGGATGGCGCTTAAGCTGCGGCCTGTGGCGGCCGCAATCAAGAGAGACCCCTTCCCTATCAAGCGGCCGCCGCGGGCCGGCAGCTTCAAGTGCCTGTTAGGGGCCGCCCTCAGCTGGCCGGGACCCACACATATGAGTTCCCATCCCACACCAACCACGCTTCGAGGGTTCCGCGCTCGCTAATGTAGAGGAGGGCCGGCCCCGACGCACCGTAGCGCTCCGTGTGCTGTGTGAACTGAATCCCCCATTCTCCGCATGCGAGCCAGTCGTGCCCGTTTGCCAGCGGCCGACCGGCCCCTACGATATGCACCGACCGGTCAATCCGATGGACGATGGCTATACCGCAGCGGAGGCCACCTGAATCCTTCACCGCAACCGCGATATCGACGAGACCGTCGCGATCGAAGTCGCCAACCTCATAGATCGGGCTCAGCTTCGAGGAAAGCCCGAATTGCTGATCGAGGCCGGCTCTGCGCAGAGCGCTGTCCGCCCAAAGGGGAATGCCCCCGAAGGTGTTCGACGACAGCTGCGCACGAGCGCTCGCTATCGGAACCATGAGGAGAGTGGCCGCGAGCGTCGTGGTCGCCAGACATAGCCATTGCGTGCCCAGCGCAGCATTGGTAACGCGCGACAGGACTCTTGAGGAGAGAAGCATAAGCACCTCCAGTTGGGCCGTAGACTGCCGCAGGGAGCGTGGGCGCGTTTCATTGACCGGC
>DASXTD010000097.1:0-3349 GCA_036505655.1 Chloroflexota bacterium | reverse complement strand
CGCTGGCAGGGCGTGGCGTCCCGGACCAGTGGCGTACTTACCCCGGCGGGCACGATGGGGAGTACTGGTCCACCCACGTGGTCGATTACCTGCGGTTCTACGATGCGGCGTTCAATGCGAATCTGGCCGCGGATTCATTTGACGGCCTCGACTTGGTGGCCCGCCCCGGGTTGATATCCGATGCCGCTCCGCTCCGCAACGCTCCCTCCGAATCGGGCCAGGCAGGCAGGTTCGGCTAGTCCAGAAGGTCCCCAAGCCGGTGAGTCTTCCCTACCAAGCGGGTAACCGGCGGATGCTCCTCATCGACATAGCAGGCGAGCCCTTGAACCAAAAATACCGCGACCCCTTCGGCTAAACCCAGTTCCTTGATCAGCCGGCACTCCACACTGCAGTAGCTGTCTTTCACCAACGGCGCGGCCACGTGCTTGGCGGGGAGCGGGGTGAGGCCCAGAATCGCGAACTTGTCCTCGGTATCCCGGCCGCTCAGCCCGCGGCTGCGATCGATCGCCCCTACGTGGGCTGCGGAGCACGTATTCAGCACCAGCTCGCCGGTCTGCTGCACCGTTTCGTAACTGTAGTTGCCCGTCTGCATGCCGATCAGGAGTAAGGGTGGATCCTCCCATACTCCGACCGCGCGAAATGCGAACTGAACGTTCGGCACTCCGTCTCGACTGGTCGTGTACAGGTACAAGCCGGTCGGCGTGGCGCGAAATGCCCGCTTCAGTTCAACTTCAGTAAGCATCGTCTATCCTCCACTACAATGGATGAAATATCGGATTATTCTTTGGAGACCAAAATGGCCAAAACGGCCGACGTGCATCTTACGCTTCCCTCTGACCTGGTGACGACTCTAGATGAAGTGGCACGCGACCAGGGTGTGCGGCGGGTAACCCTGGTGCGCCAATTGATCGAAGACTACCTGAAAGATGTCAAAGCGCGCCGCATCGAGGCAGCCATGCGAGACTATGTCGAGACTCTAGCTCCCTTCAGCGGTGAGTTCGTCGCCGAAACCGAAGAGCACACCGTCGAGCGGCTCCTGCGCGAAACCGAATGGTAAGGGGCGAAATTTTCTTTATGGACTTCGCCCCCCGGTCGGGCTCAGAACAAATGGGTCGGCGCCCGGGTGTCGTCGTCTCGCACGACGTGTTCTCTGCCAACCCGCGCTGGCGAAGTGTGTCGGTGGTTCCGCTCACCACGGCTGAGCGGTGGCAGCGGCCTTCTCCCACCACGGTCCTCTTCGCAGCGGGGGAATTCAATCTCCCTCGACCGTGCGCTGGCTTGGCCCACCAGGTGACCACCTTAGACAAGGGCAAGATCATCGAGCCAGCCGTGGGCAGATTGGATGCCGGCAAGCTCGCCGAGGTCGAGACAGCTCTGCGGAACTATCTCCGGCTTTAAAGCAGCGAAAAAGGTGGACCCGAGGGGATTCGAACCCCTGACCTCCGCCGTGCAAGGGCGGCGCTCTCCCAACTAAGCTACGGGCCCGTTAGGTCTGGAATCTCAAGCTGATTCTAGCGCGGGCGATCAGAAGGCAACGCGAATTGACGGGTGAACCTGGTGGGCGTTGGTGGACTCGAACCACCGACCTCAGTCTTATCAGGACTGCGCTCTAACCTGCTGAGCTAAACGCCCGAACCTCTAAGTTTATCGCATGGCCTGTTTGGATGGCCGCTGCCCCGCTGCGTATTGGGCATCAGGCCTGACTCGGCTCCGCTGCTGCCTGGCCCCCGTGGCCGTATGATGGTCACGCGACGGCGGCGGCATCGCGTTCAGCACTGTCAGCCCACCTTAAGGGGGGAAATCGTGCAGATGATGATCCACGGTAAGCACGTCTCTGTCTGGATCGGTCTGGTGGCTTTGGTGACAGCCTGCGCCGGCCCTGCCTCCCAACCCGGAGCGGCTAGCGAAAGACCGAGCGCTGCGCCAACAAAAACGTCAGCCATTCTGGGCATCTCGGCGCCGATCCCAGCCTTCTCCTTCGCGTATCTCGGAACGAGCGGCGGTGGGGCGCAGTCCTTCAACGAGCTATGGCAGCAGGGCCTCGTGACCAGCGGCACCACTATCACCGCCCCCGAGCCGCGCATCGCGGCCGAGTTGCCGTCGATCGAGCGCGGCACCGCGCAGGTCCTCCCCGATGGTCGGCTCAAGGCGACCTGGAAGATCCGGCCCAACGTTCAATGGGCGGACGGCACCGACTTGACCGCCCAGGATTTCGTCTTCGGGCTCGACATCATGAAAGACAAGCAGAACCCACTCGGCGGAGCCACCCTGGTGGTCGATATCTCGCCGCTGGTCGAGTCTATCGAGGTCGTAGACGCCAAGACCTTCACCATGAATTGGATTCGTCCGTTCTATCAGTTCGACGCGCTGGGCTTCTTCGCCCTGCAGCCAGTTCCCACCCATGTGCTGCGGTCAGTATGGGACGAGCGCAACCTGGAGGGATTTGCCAATCACCCCTACTGGCGCGGCGACTATTTCCAGGTCGGCCCGTATCGGCCCACCAAGTTCGAGCCCCAGGTCGAGATCGTCCTCGAGGCAGTGCCCAACTACTTCCTCGGCAGGCCCAAGCTCGACACCATCACCATCAAACAGTACAGCGACTCAAAGGTCCTCTACGCAGCCGTGCTGGCCAAGGCCGTAGACATCACGGCCGATAACTCACTCCAGGCCGACCTGGCCATGGAGCTGAAGGACCTGTGGGACCGCTCTGGCGAGGGAGCCGTCTACGTCGGATACGGGACCACCCGCGGCATCTTCCCCATGTTCGAGCCCGCCATTCAGATGGAACCAGCCATGCTGGACCCCCGGGCGCGCCAGGCTCTGTACACGGCCGTCGACCGGGAGAGCTGGACCGGGGCTGTTCTTGCTGGCCGCACCGAAAATTCCGCCTATTCCATGCTCCCACCGGACCATCGCCTGTTCGAGTTCACCAAAGACAGTGTCCGCAGCTTCCAGTACGACCCGGCCCGCGCCCTGCGCCAGTTGGCCGATCTTGGTTGGGAGCGGGGCGCCGACGGGACGCTTCGCAATCGTTCGGATGGCCGAGCTTTCAAGGAAGACATCTGGACCACCCAGGACCAGGATAAGGAGGCCGCCATTCTGGGCGACCTGTGGCACCAGATCGGAATTGACGGCTCGATCTTCATCATTCCAAATGCCCGCCAGGGTGATCGCGAGCTACGGCAATCCTATCCAGGGGTCGAGATCACCGCTCGGGGCTATGGCGATCACCTGCTCACCCGAGCCGAGTGTGCCACCGTACCCAGACCTCCCCGCTACGAGGAGGCGAATCGCGGGCATTACTGCAACCCCGATATGGATCGGCTGATCGCCCAATACCGAGGCAGCA
>DASXTD010000096.1:0-1993 GCA_036505655.1 Chloroflexota bacterium | reverse complement strand
ACGGTCGCTACATCAACCCGATTCGTTTGAGCGAGGGCTGGAACGCGGTTCGGCTGCCGTGGAACGACCCGGGCTGGAAGCGCGAGACGAAGGTTCCGAACGAGGATGTGCCACAGTCCGTCGACGTGGCTTCGATCTCCCCCATGTCCGGCATGACGTTCATGCTCGGGGGCCACGACCGCAAGGATCGCGGAGCGATCTGTTTCGACAACATCCGAATCGAATGATCCAACGGTACGCCCACGTCAGAACTTGACGCCTCCTCTTCTCCGAGTGAGCGCGAGCAAACCCGCGCATAACAGCAAAATGGAAAGGCCGGATGCACGAGTCTTCCCCACTCGACATCCGCAGCCGCCCTTGTCCGTTGCATCCGAGTTTGCCGGTAGAGAAGTGTTGCCTCCCATTGCGCCGGCCACGGCTCCGCTTCCGCCTGTGCTTGCGCCTCCTATAGTGGACGCCGAGCCGGCGGTGGATGCCGTGCCGCCGCTCCCGGCCGAACCGCTTTGGCCAGCCGAACCGCCGCTGCCCGCCGCGCCAGCAGTTCCGCCCACACCGACTGGACAGGCCACGCAATATTCATAGGCGCCGATGTCAAAGGCCGAACCCTGCGGGCGAATGAGGCCATCCCGGTCGATGGTCACAAGAGGGAGGCTTTGCCCGGCGTCCACGGCGGGTGAGCCGGGCGCCAGGTGATAATCATTGCCGGGTTCATTGACGAAAGCGCTGATGTTGACGGCCAGGTTCGAGGAGGCAACATGCTGAGTGCTGGTCGGATCTGCTTCCGGCGGGATGGAGGACGAAAGCAGGAGAAGGTTTTGCACGGTGAGCGAGCTATTGGGAGAGCTTGCATTGGTGAAGAAGCTGCCGATGCCCGACCCGAATGTGGAATTATAGATTATCAGGTTCTCGATGTTGTCTTCGTAGCGCACGGCGGTTTGTACTTGGTAGACGACCGCGTTCTGCACACGCACTAGGGCACCCCCATTGACACCCGGACCGCGGAGCCGAAAGGCTATCTCGGAGTCGAACACCGTCACGCCGTCGAAGACGGCGTCGATGTGCTCTTTCATGTTGAACGCGGCCATGTTGGTGATCTGGCCCATGAAGCCCCTGGCCGTGGTGTCGGTGACCGTGATGTGATGACGACTTGGGTTTTGATTTGGCGGGCAAACTTTGGTGTCGATGGCGTTTTCGCCGGGCACTTCGCCTGCGGGGACGCCATTTTCGGAGCTGGGCAGGGGCGCAAGCCAAAAATTGCAGCCCTGGATCAAGATATTGTCCCAGCCCGGACAAGCTCTGGCTGGGTCGAACTGGATGGCGTCGCCGGTGAAAGCGTAAATCTCGGTATTCTGAACCACCAAGTCCTGGACTTGGCTGCCGGTGATTCCGTGAGCATCGACCCGCCCAGCGGTCCAATTCAGACAATGGTGGATGCTGCAGCCGCCGATGGTCACGCTCTGCGAATTGGCTAGCTCCACGCAGTCTCGGCTCGATCTACGAATCTCGGAGTTGCGTATGGTGAAGGGCCCCACATCGACGTCGAGCACGCTGCGGTCGCCGTATTGTCCATCGAGCACGAGTCCCTCCAGGACGATGTTGGGATGGAGAATTTGCACCGCGCGGCCCAATGCTGTGACCAGCACCGGTCCGGCTCCAGGCTCGGCGCGGAGCGTAATGGGAAGCGTTGCAGTACCGGCGCGCTGCGTGATGACGGCTTCGTTATAAGTGCCGGCCCTCACGCTGACCGTGTCGCCCGGCTGCGCGACCGCCATGGCCGCTGCAATACTGCCAAACGGGCTCGAACTACTGCCGGTCCCGCTCTGGCCAGCCTCAACAAAAAGTTCGGTGGCGTGGGCGGTTCCCTCGCCGACCAATAGTGTCCCTGCGATGCACAGGGTAGCGGTAGTCGTCCGTCGCATGTGGCCTTTCAGAGTCCTTCGAACACTCCCCGATACACCGTATCAACTGCGAGCGCAGAGGAAAGAACTAAGAT
>DASXTD010000095.1:0-3040 GCA_036505655.1 Chloroflexota bacterium | reverse complement strand
TCAGTCGCCGCCGTCGGTGCCTTCGTCCCATTTGTAGTTGGGGTTGATATAGCACTCGGCTGGCATACGGTTCTCAATCTCGCGCTGGCGGAGCTCGGCTTCGAAGCGCTGCCGCACGGCGGGGTCTTCTTCGGTGTACTCGATCTGCGGATGCGGATCATCCTGGAACCTGGCTTCGCCCCGGGTGCCGCCGAACAGCTGATGGCGAGGCGGGAACATGGTGATGTAGCGGCCCGGTACGTCGCCCAGGTTGAAATGCTGGTGATACCAATGGTTGGGCGGAACGAACGCGCTGCCTTCGTGCCAGACGAAGAATTTTTTCTCCTCGCTCTCCTGCCACATGACGGACATACCCTCGCCGCCGGGAATCACGATGACGATGCCAGCGCCGTGGCGGTGCGCCTTCTTGTAGGTGCCCACGGGCATAGTCGGCAACCCGACCCGGCTGCCGGTGCCCGGAAACATCAGAGAGGCCGAGGACGCACCCGCACCCCGATCACCCTGCGAGCGCACCTTGTCCCAGGCCTTGAGATCGGGGAAAAAGTTGCCCACCCAGTACGCTGAGCGGCGGCCGCCCTCAGTAGTCAGCTTGGCCTCCGAGAACAGGCTTTCGTCCTCGAAGATATCGCGGTCTGGCTCGATCGAAGGATTGTTGAAGAAGAAGTCTGGATTCGGGACGACTGCCATCACGACCGGCAGGCAGTTGTAATGGAGCAGCCGAGCGGGCTGATTCCCTTGAGCGTTGGTGAGCTGGTGCTGATAGCCGCGGGGCAGCACGAACAGGCTGTGCTTCTGCCACTCGAAGGTCTTACGGCGGCTCCCGTCGCCGGCCCACACAGTAGTCAGGCCCCGCCCTTCGAGCACGTACACGAATTCATCTAGCGTGAACTTGAACGGAGGCAGCTTGGCTCCGGCAGGGATCTCGCTGACCCGCGCCTCGGAAACTCCCTCCTGACCCGCGAACACCACGATAGCCGCGTTGCACTCGCGCTCTTCCCAGGGCCCCAAAGGCAGCGTCCGCAGATCCTCGATGAAATAGTCGTGGTAGACGGGAATCTCGAGGGTTTCCAGCCAGCGGTCGTACTTCGGGACAGGCTGCCAGACTTCGTAGCTCTTTTCGGTTTGCGTCTGCATAGTTTCACAGCCTCTCTATTCGACGCCGGATAGTACCGCACCCCGCCCCTACAATGGGGGCATTCGTGGAGGGAGGTCCCGGGCCGCTCGGAGCCGATTCGGGGCCTGGGCAGGTGCCTTGGGTCCTTGCTCCTGTCGGCCCTTGTGGCTTGCACCCCGGGGCCTCCTAAGCGGTGGGGGCTTGGGGGCGCAGCCCCCAAGAATCAAAAAGCTCCCCCTCCCTTCGCAAAGGGAGGGGGTCGGGGGGAGGGTTCCCAAAACATGATCATTGACTGGCACACCCACGTCTACCCACCCGAATACGCGGCTGACCCGCGCTGGGAAGGTCGCTGCCCGATGGAGTTGAACAACGTCCTGGAGGTCCATGAGAAAGCTGGAGTCGACCTGGCGGTAATAAGCAATCCGGTCCACTACGTCCGCGGCAAGGCCGACGCCGAGGTGTTTCATGGCATCCAGCGGTGGGACGAATACTCGGCCGAGATTGCACAGTGGCACCCCGACCGGACCATCTGCTTCGCGAGCACCATCCCCGGCGCTGGTGATCCGTATCTGAAGGAGCTGGAACGCGCCATCAAGGACTACGGATTGCGCGGGGTCCTCATCAATTCCAGCCACAATGGTCATTATCCCGACGCTGATGAGGCGCGACCGTTCTTCGACCTGGTGACCGAGCTGGGGATCCCGGTCATGGTACATGCCCCGTCATCGAGCTTTGGCGAGGAATGCATGCGCGACTACCGCCTCATTTCGAGCGTTGGGCGGCCGGCGGACGAGTGCCTTTCGCTATCTCGCCTGATTGTGCGTGGCGTCTTCGAGCAGTACCCCGACCTCAAGCTGGTTGGTTGCCACCTGGGCGGGGGAATCTGCGAGGTGATCGGGCGGCTCAACTATGCGTACGAGCTGGGGGACTTCTGCTTTTTCCTCGGCCCCTACGAGCCGCTGCTCATATCCAAGCTGCCCGGTGAATACCTCAAGATGATGTACATGGACACCGCGGCCTACCACTGGCCAGCCGTGATGTGCGCCATCCAGACAGTCGGCATCGACCATATGGTGTTCGGGAGTGACGCTCCGCCTCTGGCGCCGCTACTCCCGCGAGCTCGCCAACTCGTTGAGGAGCTCCCCATCAGCGAGGCCGACAAGCAGGCGATCTTCTTCGACAACGCTGCCCGCCTCGTCGGGCGAGAGCCACCCGCTTAACTCAGTGCCCACTCGTGAATATTCCAGGCGATCTCGGTCAAGTAGGCGCCCGGCTTGGGTCCGGTTAGCTTCGACACGAAAGCGATAACGTCGGGGTCAAAGTCGAGCGCGACCGATGGCACTTCGTCTGTAAGTATTTTCATCAGCTGAGCCGCTACCTGGGCCCGTTGACTCTGGTCGAGGGTCGTATCGTAGGCCCGGGCGAGGCGGTCGTAGTCCGCGTTCGTCCAGCCGCCGCGATTCGAACCGATCCAGCGGTTTTCGGCCGATGGGATGAATGAGCTGCTGAAATTGCGTATGGCGGCGTCGGCGGCCGGACTGCCGAATGAGTAGACGCCTGAAAATGTGGCTCGGGTCTCACCGTCAGAGACCAGCGCGGTGGGGGTGATCGCCTCCGTAAACGGCAAGCCCACCCTGCGCCAGCCGTCCGCCAACACGTGCATCTCCGTCTCGAACTGCGCCGAGGTGTTGGTCCTGATCTCAGCGGTGAAAGGCCCCGAGGACGAGGTGTAGATTCCGTCCGCACCCTTGGTGAATCCTGCCTCGGCTAGGAATTGGCCAGCTGTCCGGGGATCGTACGGGTACTTGGTGGTCGCCTGGTCCGCCTGCGTGAAGTACCTGTGGCTTCCGGGGAGTGGGCTGTCTGCCATGATGCCGTCGCCACCGTAGATAGCGTCGTTTAGGCCTGGTTTGTCGAGCGTGTAGG